>CAJWTP010000047.1 GCA_913047325.1 uncultured Gammaproteobacteria bacterium | reverse complement strand
CGCCTTATCCGTTTTATCGTTGGCGTAATAGTTCATCAGGCTAGATTTAACGATGATGGTATCAACCTTGTCACTAAGAGAGAGGCAAGGTGTTTTTTCTTTAATCGATTCTATCAAGTCGATGAATGATTGCAATGAATTTGATGCTCGTGTTGGAAGCTCTTTTGCTATATTAATCGATGCCTGGAATAGATCAGTGTGTTTTTCTGCTGCATGTTTTCTGATCTTTTCTAGAGTTGCAAGACCTATACCGCGGGCAGGAAAGTTTACGATACGCTCAAAGGCTATATTATCGCTTGAGTTTTCAATAAGTCTTACATAAGCCATCGCGTCCTTTATCTCAGCGCGCTCAAAAAAGCGTAAACCGCCATAGATCTTATAAGCAATGTTGTGTTTAACTAGGGTCTCTTCAAAAACACGTGACTGGGCATTAGAGCGATAAAGGACAGCGCACTCGTTTAGATTCCTTCCTTGGTTAAACTGAGATTCAATTTTGGCAACAACATATTGCGCCTCTTCAGTTTCACTTCGGGCATTAAATACATCGATAAGTTCACCGTCACCAGTTTCTGTCCACAATGATTTTTCTAATCTATTGTTGTTGTTTGCGATTAATGCATTTGAGGCGCTTAAAATGTTGCCAGTCGAGCGATAATTTTGCTCAAGCTTGATAACCTCGATTGGGCTAAAATCGTTTTCTATTTTCTGTATGTTCTCTATTTTAGCGCCGCGCCAACCATAAATGGATTGGTCGTCATCACCGACACAAAATAAGCGATTTTGAGCGCTGTAAAGTAGTTTAATCCATTCATATTGAATGCGGTTTGTGTCTTGAAATTCATCAATCAGAATGTGGTTAAACTTTTCTTGGTAATTAGCCAGAATAGTTTGATTGTCATTTAGGAGTTGATAAGTTTTCAGCAATAGTCCGGCAAAGTCAACTAAGTCGTTGACTTGGCAGTGCTTCTCATAAAGATCGAAAATCTTGGCGCTTTGTTTGACAAAATAGTTATGACCCGGATCAATTTCAGCAGCAGACAGACCTTCATCTTTTTGTTGATTAACAAACCATTGAACCCTTCTGACTGGAAATTTTGCCTCATCGATGGAATTCTCTTTCATGATGCGTTTGATAATTCTAAATTGGTCCTGAGAGTCTAGGATTTGAAAGTTTGGAGATAAATTAGCTTCAATTGCGTGACTTCTGAGGATGCGGTGAGCTATCGAATGAAAGGTGCCCACCCACATCCTTCCAAGTGGCCTTCTAAGTAGATCTGTAAGCCTTTCTTTCATCTCGTTTGCTGCCTTGTTTGTAAAGGTAACGGCAAGGATGTTGTCTACATGGACATTTTTTTCTGAGACCAGATAATGAATTCGATGGGTCAAGACGCGAGTTTTGCCACTACCAGCGCCAGCCAGAATCAGTGCATTAATTCCGTCCCCAAGACTAACGGATTGTTTTTGCTTGTCATTTAGGTTGTCAACGATATTAGATGCCATCACTAGTGAATAATATACAGTTAAATGGTGATTACTGAGTTAAGAGCTTGATGGTATAAATTTCTCTAAATCTTCGATGCTAATTTCACCAATAAAAGTTTGCATTAATTCTCCTTCGGGGTTATAGATTTGAGTTGTTGGCATCCCTAAAATGTCGCCAAACTTTAGATATTCCGCACCATTTTTGTCGTTATACAAAATTACAGGGTAGTTTATTGCGAAGCGAGCGGAGAATTCCTCTATAGCCTTCAAATCAATGGGTTCATAGTCTAAACCCAATATCTCCACTTGATCAGAGTGCTGGTCGTAAAATTTTACGAAAGCAGGAATTTCATTTAGGCAGGGTGTACACCAGGTTGCCCAAAAATTAATCACCAAGTATTTGCCATGCGTGGTTTTGTGGGTGTGGATATTACCTTTAGTGTCTGTTAATTCAAATTGAATCGATGATTCATCCTGTTGCCACTGCCATAGAGGTTTTATCCAGTCAACAACATCTCCAAAGGTAAAAGCTTGGGTTGTATGAAAAGGCGCAATGAGCAATAGTATAATGAATGTTTTTTTCATGAAAAAATCGATGACGGCAAAGATATATCATAACTCTCGCTGCTCTAAATCTAGAGCAACACTGGCCATTTTAGAGCAAAACAATGTAGATTTTGAAATTGTTAACTACCTTCAGGAAACTCCGAGTGAATCTGAATTAAGGTCGCTATTATCTGATCTAGGTATCAATGCTCGAGATTTGATTAGAAAAGGTGAGCAAGCTTATAAGGATTTGAATCTAGCTGACAAGTCAAAATCTGACGATGATTTAATTGCAGCTATGATCAAATTTCCTATTCTGATTGAAAGGCCGATTGTAAAGACAAGCAAGGGTGCGGCAATTGGAAGGCCGCCAGAGAACGTTTTAAGTATTCTTTAATCGCTCATCTACTCTCTATGGTAGGGGTGGTTGGTCAAGAGGGTGTGTCCACGAAACAGCTGCTCTATGACCAAAAGCCTCGCCATGGTGTGTGTCATTGTGAGTCCTGACAGTCCCCATAGCTGATGACATTTTTGTTTGCATTCAGTGGACAAGCCATCCGCACCTCCAATAATGAGAGCCACGCTATCGCCATTAAGTTGCCAATCCTTTATCGAGCTCGATATAGCCTTACTGGTTTGTTGCTTTCCTTTCTCATCAAAACCAATCAGGATTGTTGAAGCTGAGGCTGCTTCTATCAACATGTCGCCTTCGAGGGACTTTATTTTTTCAGTGTTGTTTGATTTGCAACTCTGGGACTCTAGCGCTGTAATAGTAAAGTTATAGACACTTGGGAGTTGTTTTTGGTAATGCTGAATTCCTGTGTTAATCCATTCAGGTGTCTTTTTCCCTATTGCTATAAGGTTAATCTTCATCATCCTCAGTTGACCATAATTTCTCTAATTTATAGAAATTTCTGGTCTTATCAATCATAATGTGTGCAACCACTTCGCCTAGGTCAATCAAGGCCCATTCCCCGAACTCTTCGCCCTCTATCCCAAGTAGCGTCATATTGAGCTTTTTGGCTTCGATTTTAATGTTATTAACAATACCCCTTACATGTTGAACTGACCTGCCAGTTGCAATAATAATTGCCTCCATATCAACGCTTTGCGCCATTACATTGAGGGTGACTATGTCTTCTCCTTTAAGTTCACCTATTGCATCAACAACAGTTTTTATTTGTTTCTCAAGATTCATTTAGTTGGAGATAGTCAATAATGTTTTGAGGCAATAAGTTGTCTAGATTTTGATTGGCTGAAATTTTGCTGCGAATGTCGCTCGAGGATACCTCTATTAACTGGGTATTAGAAAAAAACAATAGACCATTTTGCTGTGATTTTAGTTGATCGGCATCGCTGGTTTTTTGGAATGACTCTAAAAGAACATTTTCTCCGTTATAGCCTTCCCTTTTAAGTACAACTAGGTGTGCTAATTGGGAGAATTTTTTCCAGTCTTTCCAGCTTTTAATGGAAAGGTAACTATCCATACCGATAATCAGGCAGATAGGAGAATCTGTATATACGTTTTTTAGTTCGTTTAGCGTGTCTATAGTGAATGATTTACCTCCACGATTAATCTCACGTTCGTCAAGTTCGATAGATGGATAGCTTTCAAGAGCAATTTTTATCATTTGCAGACGTTCAGTAGAGGAAAATTTTAATTCATCTTTGTGAACCGGTATACAGCAAGGAACAAAAAATAAGTGGTCAAGCTTAAGTTCTGCTTTAAGGGAGGTTGCAGTTTCAAGGTGACCCAAATGAATTGGGTTAAAAGAGCCGCCATAAATACCTATCATAACAAGGCATTAACCTCTTCAAGTGTCATCGGTGACATTGGATAAGTACGAGTAGAGTCATGAACATACATGCGATAACGGACAAATGCATCTTCATCTTCAATTAACAAGAATGGATTAGCTCTTTTTTGTTCAGCAATAGTTGTGGAAATTTCTGATCCATAGTCGTGGCCACAAAGTAGATGGACTTCATCAGGCACCTGAGTTTTTATTTTATTGAGTGAATGAAACATTTTAATCGGGTTAGAACCAGGTAAGCCACAAATTCCTACGCCATAAACAAACAGGGTATCTCCAGCGATTAGATGCTCGTCCAAAAGATAGCAAACTCCTCCAGCTGTATGCCCAGGGGTTTCAATGATTTTCACTTCTGTTTCACCTAGTGAAAGAGTATCGCCATCTTCGACTGTGTGGAATTCATTGTCAATGCTAAGATAAGGCACCTCATTAACGCCCACAGTTATTTTTGCGCCTGTTTTGTTTGCGACTTCGTCAACTGCATTTGTGTGATCGCCATGCCAATGAGTAACCCAGATATCGCTAAGCTTATAACCTTTGTCATGAATTTTATTTATAAATAGATCGGCCTCCCAAGCAGGATCAACGATGGCGCATTGTTTGCTTGCCTTATCAAAAATAAAATGAATGGAATTTTCATAGGCGCCAATATGGTAGAGCACTTCAATTGAATAACGATTACTGTTAAATATTTTTTCCATTTTGGTTAATATTTTACCTATTTTGGCTTGACTGAAATCAGATACAGATTATAATTACGCTTTTGCTGAATAACCTAGTTATTGGGGCTATAGCTCAGCTGGGAGAGCGCAACACTGGCAGTGTTGAGGTCGGCGGTTCGATCCCGCCTAGCTCCACCAAGCAAAAACAAGTTCTGTCCCCATCGTCTAGTGGCCCAGGACTCCAGGTTTTCATCCTGGCAACAGGGGTTCGATTCCCCTTGGGGACGCCATATCAAGAGATTTAGGAGCTTCATAATAAGCTCCTTTTTCTTTCTTTCTAGTCGTTATTAGGTGTAGCTTTAATTTCTCGACGATAAAGATTTGCAGTATATTAGAATCTACAGATATAGGCAAAATTATTTTTTTATGCATCATTTTTGCAAAACAATTCATAAACACCTCATTGTTTGTTGTGTGCTTTTTTTGATTCCTGCTAGCGCACTATCTACAACCTATCAGATTAATCAGATAGCCTCAGGTCTGGGTGTACCGTGGGGTATGACTTTTCATTCAAAAAACGAAATACTCTTTACAGAGAGACAAGGAAAACTGGGAATAGTTAATCTTGACAATGGCAAGGTGGCTTATCTGTCTGGTTTACCAATAATTCTTGCAAAAGGCCAGGGCGGTTTAATGGATGTAGTGAAAGCTCCCGCAGGGAAAATCGGTGATTGGACATATTTCACTTATGTGAAACCTATTGATAATAAAGGTAATGGTGAAACAGCCCTAGCCAGAGCACATATCACTAACAAGGGTGTGTTGGATTGGCAGGACTTATTGGTAACGCATTCTCTTTTTGGCGTTATATTTGATGTTACTGGTATGGCATGGGGTAATGATAAGCATTTTGGTAGCCGCATCGCCTTTGACGATAAGCATTTATATTTTTCTGTAGGCGATAGAGGACACCGTCCTAATGGACAAAACCTAGCATCACATGCAGGCTCTATTTTAAGACTTAATTTTGACGGCTCAGTCCCACCAGACAATCCTTTTATAAACGATCACAGTGCACAAAACGAAATCTGGAGTTATGGCCACCGCAACCCACAAGGCATCGTTTGGGATGGCCTCAACCAAAAACTATGGTCTATTGAGCATGGCCCAAGGGGTGGTGACGAATTGAATCTGATTAAAGGGGGGCGCAACTATGGTTGGCCTGTCATCTCCTATGGCAAAGAGTATGCCACATTTAGCGCTGTTGGTGAGGGAACGCACAAGGAAGGAATGGAACAACCGAAAAAGTTCTATATACCATCCATAGCTCCAGGCAGTCTGATGCAATATAGCGGTGACGCTTTTCCTGAATGGAAGGGGGATCTGTTTGCAGGTGCTTTAGCGCTAAGACATATAAACAGAATTGACCTTAACGGTAAAGGAGAAGTGATAGCTGAAGAGCGCTTATTGGAAAATATTGGCGAGAGAATCAGAGCGCTATTGCAAAGCCCCGAGGGTTGGATTTATTTCTCTACCGATAGTGGTAATATATACGTCATCAAGCCATGAAACATACTTTTCATTGGCAAGTAACAATTCGATTTGAATTAAAATGATGGTATGGAAAAACTCACGATATTGATACCTGAGCGCATGTTAGGTCTAAGGCTTGATGTAGCTTTATCTGAAATGTTGCCTGACTACTCTCGTTCCAAGATTACTGCATGGATTAAGTCAGGCGATGCCTTGATTGAACAGAAAACCTTCAAGCCGAAAGATAAATCCAACGGCATGGAAGTGATCGAGTTGAAGATAAGCAAAAGTCAAAACAATGACTGGTCTGCTGAGGATATTCCGCTCAGTATTGTCTTTGAGGATGGCGACATTATCGTGGTAAATAAGCCTGCAGGTATGGTAACGCATCCCGGAGCAGGCAACCGCAATGGCACTTTGGCTAACGCATTACTTCACTATGACTCTAATCTAAAGCTTCTCGATAGGGCTGGTATTGTCCATCGACTTGACAAAGACACTTCAGGTTTACTGGTTGTAGCAAGGAACGAAAAATCACAAAAAAATCTTGTTGAGCAGATGCAAATGCATTCCGTTTCGAGAGAGTATTCAGCTATCGTTTACGGTCACATGGTCGCAGGTGGGACGGTTGACGAGCCAATCTCACGGGACAGTAGAGATAGAGTTAAACAGGCTGTATCAAAAAGTGGCAAAGAAGCAAGAACCCATTATCGGGTGATAGATCGTTTTCAAAATCATACCCACATCAAGGCGGTACTAGAGACTGGGCGAACCCATCAGATACGAGTCCATATGTCTCATATCGGCTATCCTTTGATTGGAGATCCGATATATGGTGGCAAAGTTCGATTCCCAAAAAAGGCCAGTGAGGAACTTAAAGTTGCTCTCAAAAACTTCAACAGACAGGCCCTTCACGCAAAAAAGTTATCTTTAACTCACCCTTCAAGCGGTTCTACTTTGTCATGGAAGGTGCCAATTCCTGATGACATGTTGACGATACTGGAGGTATTAAGTATGTATGACCCATGCTAACTAATATCCAGCCGAGGATTTAAATGTCGGTTTTTCCTGACAACGTTAAATACCTCTCAACATCGCGAATTGTTGAGGGAGGTTCGAGTGCGGGAAATTACCATAATTTCAATTTAGCGTTGCATGTCGGAGATGAAGAGAGTTCAGTTCATGCAAACCGCAAATTACTGCTGGAGAGATGCAGTCCTCCCTCTGAGCCGAGATGGATAAAACAGACCCATTCAAATATTTGCCATAGAGCAGAAAACAGCCATGTTATTGCTGAGGCTGATGCCAGTTACACTAACCAAAGAGGTGTGGTGTGCGCAGTATTAACGGCAGACTGTTTGCCCGTTTTTGTTAGTGATAAACAAGGAAGTGTTGTTGGTATTGCTCATGCCGGCTGGAGAGGAATTGTCGGAGGTGTGATTGAATCTTTGTTAAAGGCAACTAATGTTAACGGAAAAGATTTGGCGGCTCATTTAGGGCCCGCGATATCGGTATCGGCTTACCAAGTTGGTGCAGAGGTAAGGGATCAATACATCGACAAAAATAAGTCGTTTGCGAGCTGTTTTGCAGTTGGCACTGAGAAAATCTATCTAGACCTATACAAAGCAGCCAAGGTTGTACTGGCTGAGAGCGGAGTGGTTTCTGTCAGTGGTGGAGGGTATTGTACGTATCGCGACGGAAAAGAATTCTTTTCATACCGTCGTGACGGTAAAAAGTCTGGCAGAATGGCAAATCTAATCTGGATGGAGTGAGTTTTTATTTCACTCATTTTTTTATTTGATTTTTCCTTGTTTGCTAAAAGCATCGCCTTCATCTTTCGTTTTTAGGTAGTAGTGCAGGGGTTTTTGTTTGCGCTGTTTTTGCTGCACAACGCAGCCTCTCACTTGGTAGTCTCCGGTAAGCTCAATATCTGGATAGGAAGGGTTTAGACAGCGCATGATTATAGAGTTTTCGAGTTCAATATATTGACGGAAATAAAGCTCCCCATTGTAATCAATGATAGCGTATGCTTCGTGATGGATAGGCATTCCTGGGTCGACGATGATAATACAGTTCTCACTGAACTCGGGGCTCATCATGTCGCCAAAATTTTGTAGTGCATAGGGCTCTGAGTTGGTCGAGCAGGTGCTTTCAAATAGTTCTCTAGGGTTATCTATGTCTGGCATTTTGGGCAATAATAGCTGGCACGCTGATTCTGGATGATTCTTTTGATTGTACCATCGCATCTTTTGCAGGGCATATCTTTGCGATTGTAGACAGCAAGCGCTTGAGAAAAGTGACCAGGCTGACCGTCCACTGCAGTGAAATCATTAAGGGTTGTGCCTCCCTTCTCGATAGCTCTAGTTAATACATCTGTGATACTTCGAGTGAGTTTTTGGTAGCGTTTTTTTGATACATTGCCTGATGCTCTTTTAGGCGATATTCCAGCAACAAAAAGACTCTCGGATGCATAAATATTGCCCACTCCAACGACATTATTGTTATCCATAATGAAGGTTTTAATGTTCTGTTTTTTACCTCTTGATAATTTATAGAGAGTATCCCCGCTGAATCCATCATTTAGTGGCTCAGGACCAAGATTCCTAATTAACTTAAGAGTTTCATTTTCTTTTTGCCATAGCACTGCACCAAATCGGCGAGGGTCATGAAGAAGTATTTTGGTTTTGTTGTCGAGCTCTATTTCAAAGTGTTGGTGTTTTTTTAGTATTGCACCCGATGGGACAACGCTGATCGATCCCGACATACCAAGATGCATCACTATAGAGCCACTAGTAAGGTTTATCAGGAGGTATTTTGCTCGCCTTGTGATACTGTTAATTTTCTGACCATTGATGGTTTTTGGAAGGTGAGAGGGTATCTCCCAGCGTAGTTGCTTTTGATGAATCCTTACAGCAACAATCTTTCTATCGACTATAAGTGGTTCTAGGCCTCGTCTTGTAGTTTCAACTTCGGGCAGTTCTGGCATTAATTGGTAAGTTTAGTTGTCGTTTGCTTGGGCTATTTTTTTTGTCGCCCCAAAGTCAGTTTTGCCGCTACCCAGTTTTGGTATTTCCTCTACATTTAATATTTTATTTGGGAAGTGGAGTGGGTTCACTTTTGCTCTAGTTAAGATTTCCGTGAGATCTTCTTTGTTGAGGTCAGAAGTCGCAAGGAGAACAATTTTTTCACCTCTACGCTGATCCGGCAGGCAGGTTGCCGCGACCTCCATATCATTGTGGTTGCAGGCATCAAGTATTTCTTCTTCGACATTCGTCAGGCTAATCATTTCTCCGCCGATTTTAGCAAACCTTGAATATCGATCCACAATAGTCAAGAAGCCGTCCTCATCAAGGTGCCCCTTGTCACCTGTACGATACCACCTATAGCCATCAATTATCTCAATCACCTCTGCGGTCTTTTCTGGCATATTGAGGTAACCCTTCATTATCTGCGGTCCGCCAATCAGAATCAGCCCGTCCTCACCTGTCGGTATAGGGTCTAGCGAATCAGGATCAACGATCCTGAATTCAGTGCCACTGAATGCACGACCGACAGTTCCTTGGCGATTCCGTAACTGTATTTTTTCAGAATCTTTGCTAACGATGTCGGGCAAGTTTACCGACGCACCCGGTGACGTTTCGGTTGTACCGTAACCTTCATAAACAGGTTTGTTGAATTTCGTTTCAAAAACCTCTCTGACCTCTGACCTCAATTTTTCAGCGCCAGCTACAACCAGTCTAAGCGATTGCATCGAATCGATGGAGACTTTTTTGCTGATTGCATACATCCTTAGAAAAGTTGGCGTGCCTACCAGAATCGTGCCGGTGTACTTTTCGATGCCAGAAGATATGGTTGCTACATCGGTAGGGTCCGCATGGCAAACAATAGGAATTCCTTCTGCCAAAGGCATCAGCGTCGTAATCGCAAAACCGAAGGCGTGAAAGGTGGGCAGTGTTGACATAATGACATCGCTACTGACCGCCCCCAGCTCTATAGCAGCTTGTTTGGCGTTGGCGGCAATATTGCTGTGCGATAGTTCAACGCCTTTAGGGAAACCTTCACTTCCACTGGAAAACAGAATAGCTGCTGTGTCGTGCATTGAGACTTCAGTAAAGTAAAGCTTCCTTAGCAAATTGACTGGCATCAAAATGGCCTGTAAAAGCGTTACCAGCCTTGCTATGGTCGAGATTTCTTCCTTGATATCTTCCAAAAAAAGAAGCTCTATGCCTGGGAAAAAAGAGGACAGGTCAATCCCTTTCTCATACATCTTGTCTAGGAACTTGCGAGAGGTATAGACGTGTTTGACTTCGGCCTGCTTTACTGCCGACTGTAATGCTTTTTTTCCTGAAGTGAAGTTAAGGTTGACAAGAGTTTTTCCTAAAGAAAGGATAGCCATCGAAGCGATCGCGCCACCACCACTGCTGGGCAACATCAAAGCGACATTCTGTTCAGGACTGTATTGCTTGATTTTCTTTGCAAACAACAGCACTCCAGTTAGAAACCTTTTGTGGGATATTTCTATTCCCTCAATATCAGCCACCGCAAAAGCAGTATCTGCCTTTTTAGCTTGTTTAAGCCAAGCTACATGGATAGGGTCCAGCGTCAGTGGATAGGTTTGCCACTCTGCAAAAGAAGTCGGTGCAGATGTCATAGGGCTTCTCCTAACTACCCAACATGGCTTTCTTCAGACTTTTTTGGATCGGGTTATCAGATAGCCAGATTCCAAAGAAGGCTTTCTTAAAGTCAAGCCCTTCTATAGTGTCAAGATGCCTAGAGTTTCTTACAACATCCAGACCGCTCTCAGGCAGGTAAATAAACTCATACACGTCACCCACCTCTATAGCATCATCCAAGGTGGCCATAAACTGACTGATCTGGTCAGCTATTGGTTGCGTGTTGTCATTGGTTGATTTTACGAATCCCTCGTTAATAGCTTTCTTCATTTTCTCAGCAGTCAGCATTGAAGAGATTACTTCTAGACGGATTCCCATCGAGGAATCTTGGTTTGTCACTTCCTCGGCGTTACTGTTCGCAGATTCAAGGTAAAGACCGCTTTCATAGATTTTGACAAAAAACATTGTTCTTGTGCCTTGGCCATTTAGGTTAAGCTCAATACCCTCGTAGTTCATTAATTTTGGCAGTTCTACACCAGCCTGTGTTGAAAGTGATAATGAACTACCAATAAGTATTAGTAGTATTGAGATAATTTTTTGCCATTTGTTTTTCATGGTCATTTCTCTCTGCAAAAAATCGAGTATAACTGAAGTTAATGATAAAAAATAAAAAAAGGAAAACCTTGCCCAAAAAAAGGTTAACAGATTAACTAACTATTTATAATATTAATTTTAAACTACCCAACAAAATATCATGAATCCATTAACTTCAATAAAAGGAACCATTTCACTCGGTTTTGTTCTTGCACTTTTTGCTGCAGCTTTTGTTTTGCCTTCAGCGGGCGGCTTTAACACTGCCGAGTTTGTGGTCTGGCTCCATGTCATATTTGGCATTACATGGATTGGACTTCTTTACTACTTTAATTTTGTCCAGGTTCCTGCAATGGGAGAAGCTCTGGCAGACGAGAGTGGTCCTGGTCCTGCTGCGATCGGTAAGTATATTGCTCCACGTGCACTACTTTGGTTTCGCATGTCGGCCGCTTTGACATGGCTAACAGGTGCAATAGCGCTTGAAGGAGTGCCGGGAGGATTTGTTAAGGCGTTCACTTTTCAGCAAGGTTACGAAATGATAGGTCTGGGTGCCTGGCTGGGAAGCATTATGCTTTTTAATGTATGGGTAATCATCTGGCCAAACCAGAAGAAAATCCTAGGCATGGTTGAGGCGAGTGCTGATGCAATCGCTAAAGCTAAAACTAATGCGGCAATGGCTTCTCGTACCAATGTAGCGCTATCTGTGCCAATGCTTCTATGCATGACAGGTTTTGCCCACGGCAACTTGTTCTAATTTGATGAAATTAAAATTGAATATGAAAAAAAACAACAAAAAGTGAATAAAAAGACATTTTATTCAAGATATAGGGCAAAAAGAGCATTAAATTGCACAAAAAGCGTTAATAATCAATCAACAAGATTTTCATCTACTACCTTTGTATCAAAGGTATATAGAGCGGGGAGCGATGCATTTGTTGAAAAAATACAACTTTTTGTGATATTTTTTCAAAAAAGTTTGACACAGCAACAAAATTCACTATAATTACTATATTGTTATTCTACATGTATATTTCGCGAGAGTAGCAAAGGGTGTCGGGGAATACCTTGACAAAATTAACTATTCTTTTAAAGGAGAATAAAATGAAAAAACTAATCGCACTTTTTGCGACGTCGACATTGGCTTCTACGGCAGCTGTTGCTGGCGTTGCTCTTAGCG
>CAJWTP010000046.1 GCA_913047325.1 uncultured Gammaproteobacteria bacterium | reverse complement strand
TCAATATGTCGCAGGCAAGAAAATAAAACAGCAACATGCCTTGAAATACGTTTGTTATTGAGCTTGGTAAATTGAAATCAATTTGTACATTCTCGCCACCGAGATAGGTAAGCGCTATCAATAAAGCTGAGAAGATAATGCCGATCGGGTGAAGTCTCGCCAAAAAGGCTACAATAATTGCAGTGAAGCCATAGAATTGAGGCAATCCAGGGGTTATTTGGCCGGCAGGACCTATTATTTCAAATAAACCGGCTAAACCAGCTACACCACCCGATATTAATAATGAAAACCAGATAGTTTTTTTGTCGTCAAAGCCTGCAAATTTAGCTGCTCGAGGGGCGCTACCGGTTATTTTTATTTGCATTCCTGACATATGCTTTTTGATACCGAACCAGGTCACAAATGAAAGAATAACAGCAATAATTAAACCGAGATTTAGTCGTGTTCCTTGCCAAATAATGGGCAACAATGCGCTATCATGAAATAGCCGACTTTCAGGGAAATTAAAGCCAGAGGGGTTTCTCATTGGTCCTTGCAGCATCGCACTAAGAAGCAATACCGCGACATAGGTCAGCATAAGCGTTACTAGGATTTCATTGACCTGATATTTGGTCCGAAAGAATGCAGCAATACCAGCATAAAACATACCCCCTAGGATTGCCGCTAAAGACATTAAAGGTATCAACCAGAATCCCTCAACGTTATAAAAATATAGCCCGACCGCTCCGCCGGTTATTCCTCCAATAACATACTGGCCCTCTGCACCAATATTCCACACACCTGCTCTAAAGCCAATCGAAAGTCCAAGCGCTATCATAATCAGTGGTGCCGCTTTCACTAGCAATTCTGAAATGTAGTATGTATCAATCAAGGGCTCTACGAATAGAGTATAGAAAACTCTTGATACTTCGATATCAGTCAATATAAAAGCAAAAATAAAAAATGCTGTCACAGCTGTCAATGTAAGCGCCAACAATGGCGAGAGAAAGATCATTGCTTTGGAGGGTTGAGTGCGAGGTATGAGTCTGATCATTGCTCCTCGCTCCCTAACATTAAATGGGAAATTTTTTCTAATCCATTGCCCTCCATATCAACAGCAGTCGACAGGTTGCCTTCTGAGAGTACATGGATTTGCTCACATAAAGTCAGTATCTCATCCAAATCCTGAGAGATAATTAGTATCGCTGAGCCTTGATCAGCCAAAGCGATTAATGACTGATGGATGTTGTTTTCAGAGCCTGCGTCGACGCCCCAGGTTGGCTGAGAAACAATTAATAATTCAGGGTTTTGAATTAACTCTCTACCAACCATAAACTTTTGCAAATTTCCACCTGAGAGTGATTTAGCCTGCATTTTGCTAGACTGGGTTTGCACTTTAAAGTCATCGATAACTTGCTGTGTGAGTTTTTCAACATTCTGCCAATTAATGACACCATAACTCGTCATTTCACTTTGTTGCGGTCGACTAAGCAGCATATTTTCATTGAGCCCCATATCTGGCACTGCACCGTGACCTAGACGTTCCTCAGGAATAAAAAAGATTGACAACTGCCTTCTTTGGTGGGAATTCAATCGGCCGATGTCTTCACCCTTAAAAACCAGAGTGTCAGCTGGCGCCTCAACTTCACCAATCAGTAGCTGCATTAATTCGTCCTGGCCATTGCCAGCAACGCCTGCTATTCCAACGATACTGCCCTCCTTAACAGTCAAAGAAATATCATGCAAATCGACGCCAAACATGTCTTCGCTTTTTCGGCTTAGATTGTTGATTGAAAAGATGTCCTGTCCGGTCGTTATATTGCTTCTTGCTAGTTGAATTAATTTTTTACCAATCATCATCTCAGCAAGTTCCTGCTTGTCGTGGTTCTGGGGGTTGCAATTCTGTACCAACTGGCCGCCACGTAGAATGCTTGCCTGAGAACAGATTTGCCGGACCTCTTCCAATTTATGAGAAATATACAAAATAGCGCAACCGTCCTCTGCCAGTTTTCGAAGCGTGACAAATAAGTCAGTCACCTCCTGTGGAGTCAAAACTGAGGTCGGTTCATCCATAATTAATAGTTTTGGATTCTGCATCAAGCAACGAATGATTTCCACTCTTTGACGGGCACCGACCGACAAGTCGCCGACCACCTGTTGTGGATTAATATCTAGACCATACTGCCTCGAATATTTAATAATTTTTTCGCTAAAGTCATCATCCAAAACAACACCGTCTAGGCCCAGTACGATATTTTCTGCAACGCTCAAGGATTCAAACAACGAGAAGTGTTGAAATACCATCGCTATTCCCTGCTCTCTGGCCTCGAAGGGGCTCTTTGGACTGTATACCTCACCACACCACTGCATCTGGCCACTATCAGACTGTAAAGAGCCATAGATGACTTTCACTAAGGTCGACTTGCCGGCTCCATTTTCACCTAGCAAAGCGTGAATGCTTGCCGGTTTGATGCTCAGCGAGATATCGTCATTGGCCTTTAAATCTCCATAGGATTTGGTGATATTTTGGAGCTCTAATTGATACTTCATAGTGATGCCATCTGTTTCCTTTTTTCAAGGAAATTTAATAAATCCATGGCAATTGAAACCGCAATCGCGCTAGGAGATTTGAAAAATTTTTGTTTTGCGCCTATAGGGCAAATTAACTCGTCAACTCTTTCATTGGGCCAACCTTTTTGACGCAGCCTTTCCCTAAATTTGTTTCCTTTGATTTTTGAACCTATCATACCTAAATAACTAAAACTGTCATGACTTATAACTTTCTCGCAAATTTCAAAGTCCGATTGGTGACTATAGGTAATGACCAGGCAGTATGAATCTTTAGGCAGCTCATCGACTACATCAGAAAAATTATCACATATTATGTTGATTTGACTGGTGTCACCTGAGTACTCCTCAAACTGCATGGGTCGGTCATCAATCCAGTAAATTGTTATCGGCAAATTTATCAAAATAGGGATCAAAGCTTGTGCAATATGTCCTGCCCCAAAAACTGCTACAGCTTGGATTTCACTAAAAGCGAACTTCTCGTAACAGACCCTAACTATTTCTCCTTTGGGGCTAGAGAGTTCTACGATCGAGGTGGTTTCGTTGTTAACCAGTAATTTCTCTGCGCCATCTAATATTTTGCGATTCAAATCTTTTGCTTTTGAAGTTTCGCTATGGTTGCCGATATGGATTGTTTTTTTTCCATTGGGTTGCTTTTCAGTTTCTGAGCTAATTATTGTTGCAACAACAAAGTCTTTTTTTTTCTCAATCAAATCCGACATGCTTTTTACCCAAGAGCTTGCATTTTTTAGGTTTGCATTTTGATTGGTGAAACTCTCAAACATAACCCTAACGTAACCGCCACAGCATTGTCCTAGTGTTGCTCCTAGCGGGTATTTTTGCAGATGCGTATTGACCTCGGATTGACTTAATAAATCTTGCGCATGCTGTAGCGCTTGGTATTCCAGGTTGCCTCCACCGATGCTTCCATGGGTCGACTGTTTGCCTGCATAAATTACTTTGTCGCCAGCGCTACAAGGGGTAGAGCCTTTCGTTTCAACAACCGTCAGCATTACAAAGTCAGTCTTTAGTTTTAGTGCCTTTTTTAGGGGTTGCAGCCAATTGTTCATAAACTATCTGTTGATATTATTTAGATTAAAAAATACCTCCTCAAAACCAGCAGGTGCATTGAGTCCAGACTTATTATTTTTGTCTGCATTAAAGATCGCGTTTTTGATTGCTAGCCAGGTTGATATCGCCAACATCAGTGGCGGCTCTCCTACCGCCTTTGATTTGTGGATAGTGTTTTCGTGGTTAGAAATATTGGGCTTGATGACGACATTGAAATGTCCAGGAGTGTCGCCTATAGCAGGAATTTTATAGGTAGAAGCTCCGGTTGTTAGCAACACACCGGAATCGTTCCACTTTAGCTCTTCTGAGCATAGCCATCCCATCCCCTGAATAAAACCGCCAACTATTTGCCCCATATCGATGGCTGGGTTCAGTGATGCTCCGACGTCATGCAAAATATCGACTGCAAGTAACTTATATTCTCCAGTCAGGCAGTCAACTATTACCTCGCTAACACAGGCACCATAAGAGTAATAATAAAAGGGTCTGCCACGTTTTTTTGCTTCGTCGTAATAAATTTTTGGGGTCTTGTAGTAGCCGTTACTAAACAACTCCACCCTATTCAGGTAGGCTAACTTTATAAAATCGTCAAAACTCATTTTTCTCTCGCCCAGATAAACAAGCGACTTTAAAAACTTTATATCAGATTCATCAATATCAAAATGATTGCTTGCAAAAGCGACCAGATTGCTCTTAATTCTTGTACATGCCTCTCTTGCCGCCATGCCGTTTAGGTCTGACCCAGAAGATGCCGCGGTTGGCGATGTGTTTGGAACTTTCGCAGTGCTAGTGGCAGACACTTTTACCCTTTCAAGATTAACCCCAAACTCGTCTGCAACGACTTGTGCTATTTTGATAAATAGCCCTTGCCCCATCTCCGTGCCGCCATGGTTTAGATATATGCTGCCGTCTTTATATACATGAACCAGTGCGCCTGCCTGGTTAAGCAAAGAGGTTGTGAAAGATATGCCGAACTTGACAGGTGAAAGGGCCAGGCCTTTTTTTAGATACTGGTTCTGCTGGTTAAATCTTGCAATTTTCTTGCGGCGCTTTTCATAGTCAGCTTCATCGACTAATTGGGCGGTGATTTCATTAATTATATTGTCTTCAACAACTTGTGCGTAGGGTGTTATGTTGTTGGTTTTTTGTCGGTAAAAGTTGACCCTTCTAACCTCTAGAGAGTCGACTTCCAAGTTGTAGGCAATCTCTTCTATGATATTTTCTATTGCCAACATCCCTTGAGGCCCGCCGAAGCCCCTAAAGGCAGTGTTTGAAACAGTATTAGTTTTACACAAAAAACCACGAAAACTGGCATTGGGGAGGTAGTAGGTGTTGTCTGCATGGAATAAGGTGCGCGCGACTATGGCCTTTGATAGATCAAGTGAGTAACCGCAGCGCGCAGCGAAATCTATCTTGATGCCCTGAATTTGACCTTTGTTGTTATAGCCGACCTCGTAGTTGGCGACAAAATCATGACGCTTGCCTGTCAATAGAATGTCATCTCTTCTCGACAATCTAGCCCTAACCGGTTGCCGGTATTGTTGTGCAAATATCGCACAAATACAGGCTAACTGAGATGAGTCTGTTTCTTTGCCTCCAAAGCCACCACCCATTCTACGAGTAACAACCTCGATGGCGTTATGAGGGACGCTCAGTACATGCGCCACTAGATGCTGGACTTCGGTTGGATTTTGGGTTGATGAATGAACCACCATCTCGTTGTCTTCGGTTGGGATTGCGAGGGCGACCTGTCCTTCCAAATAGTAATGCTCTTGACCACCGATTATCAATTCGCCAGTTAACCTGTTAGTAGCTGAATTGATGGCTTTAACTGCGTCACCCATATTTACTTCAAGTGGGCTGTCGAGAAAGCTTTTCTTGGACATCGCCTGATCGATTGTTACGATAGCTTCTAGCTCTGCTATTCTAACTCTAACAAGGGCGGCAGCCTTTCGTGCGTTTTCATGAGAATCTGCTAAAACTGCAGCTATCGCTTGACCATGAAATAAAACCTCATCCTGTGCCAGTAAGGGTTCGTCATGCATTATCGGGCCAATCTTTAAGCGCTTGATATCTTGCGCCAATAACACACCATGAACTCCATGCGCTTGTCGCGCTTTTTTGGTATCGATGAGTTTGATCTTGCCGTGAGCAACATCACTTAAGACAAAAGCCACGTGCAGTGTCCCTTCAGGCGCTGGCATATCGTCAATATATGTGGCGCTGCCTTGAACGTGCATATGGGCGCTGTCATGGACGATCGGTCGACCGACAATATCTTTTGTGCTCACTGATGAATTGTTTTTTGCAATATTGATAGCGGCCTATGCCTCCATATAAAAACTTTCATTGTTGGTCTCTGACAGGTTAGCTACCGCCTCCCCTTTGATTTCTAGGGCAGATTTTCTAACTAGGTTGGCTGAAACCTGTAAACGGTACTCAGCGGAAGCGCGGACATCGCTGAATGGTGAAAATTCTTCTTTTAATGCGCTATAGGCTTTCTGAGCCAATTCCTCTTTATCCCAGTAATCTAGCAACACCTGTTCCAGTTGTTCGGCTCTTTGCGGCGTATCTGACATGCCACCAAATGCAATCCTGACGGACTTGGGTTGATTATCATGCAAGCTAATATTCATGGCCATACAGACGGCAGAGATGTCGTCTTCATATCTCTTTGATATTTTGTGGGTAATTAATCGCTCCTTGGTAGCGGGTTTGGGAATGGTAATGCTTTCAATAAACTCTCCCTCTTCAAGGGCAGTTTTTTTATAACCAATGAAAAAATCTTCCAGCCTTACTGAACGTACGCCTGATTTTTTTCTGAGCTTTAACTTTGCCTCTAGCGCAATCAACACTGGCGGCATGTCGCCAATTGGTGAGGCGTTAGCAATGTTGCCACCGATTGTTGCCCAATTCTTAATTGGAAGTGAGGCAAAGCGATGCAAGAAACTTTCCAATTCTGGCCAATACTTTATCAGACTGGAAGATGCGTCCTGGTAAGTTACCGCGGAGCCTATCTCTAATTTTGACTTTTCATCGTTTATTGCATTTAATTCTTGAACCTGAGAGATGTTGATGATGTGATCGAACTCCTTTGTTGATTGCGTAATCTCAAGATTCAAATCGGTCCCGCCTGCTAATATTATTGCTTTAGGGTTATTGTCCAAAACTTTCTCCAAATCCTTCAAGCTTTTTGGGGCATCGTAATGAATAGCGCTCCCATTATTTTTGTAACTCAAGCAAACATTTTGATCTTCATTTAACCTTGCAAGCGTCTGCTTGATTTTAGTTTGGTTTTTTACATAGTAGTCGGCAGCGTTATTTGCTTTTTCGTTGATTGCAGAAAAGGCCGCTGCAATGATTGGCTTGTAGCCGGTACATCGACACAGATTGCCTGACAGGCCTTCGTTGATTTTAGTAATGTTTAGTTTATCCTCGTTATGGTACATGGCAAATAACGACATCACAAAACCGGGTGTACAGAAGCCACACTGGGATCCATTTTCAGTTACCATCGCTTGCTGAACGGGATGAAGATTTTCCCCTTCCGCCAACCCTTCAACAGTGACCAAGTGTTTACCTATCATGCTGTTCGCTAGCGCTATACAAGTATTGATGCTTTTATACCGAATAACTTGCTTATTGTTTCTCTTAACCAGTTCACCGACCACAGCTGTGCAGGCACCGCAATCTCCCGCAGCGCACCCCTCTTTGGTGCCGACAAGGTTGTTGTTTCGTAACCATTGCAAGACGGTAGTGTTCGGGTTTATTGCACCAAGCTCAGTTGGCGTTGCGTTTTGGTTCAGTAATAGATACACTAGCTCCCTCTATAGGTCGAATAACTGAATGGAGAAATTAATAGCGGTACATGGTAATTTTCATTCTCTTCGCTGATATAGAAGCGAATCACTACATCTTTTAGAAAGGGGCATTCAATGTTTTTAGAGTTGAAATACTCATCAACTGAGAATTCAAGCTCGTAACAAGCGGCAGAAAATTCTCCTCCGGATAGTAACGGTTCATCGCATCGACCGTCTGAGTTTGTTTGCGCTGAATTAATTAATACTGAATCTAGGCCTTCTCTTCGATATAAATTAATCTTTACACCTTGAGCAGGCCTACCTACACTGGTATCCAAAATATGTGTCGTTAGTTTTCCCATATTTACTCCCTTTTTTATTTTTTATAGGCACACTGACCTAATATATACACCTCATCAACTAGTCTATCATCACCAAGCATCATTAAACAAAACAATAAGTCACTAATGTCAGTAGCTGTCTGCATTTTTTGTCTAATCAGTTCGGTAGCATTGAGATCAAGCACGATAAAATCTGCCTCCTTATTGGACTCAAAGTTACCAATGCTATCATCAACACCCAATACCTTAGCGGCAGCCAAGGTAGTTAAATAAAATGCCTTCACTGGATCTAAATTGTAACCATTTAGCCTGCAAACTTTATAGGCTTGGTTCATAACATCAAACATCGAAAAGCTATCACCACCTCCAACATCCGAAGCCAAAGCCACATCTATACCGTAACTCTCCAGTTCGTTAAGAGCAAACAAGCCGCTCCCTAAAAAAAGGTTTGATGTTGGGCAAAGAGCTACCTTGGAAGAAGTCTCTGCCATACGTTTATACTCATCAACTGTGTTATAAATACAGTGACCAAATACCGAGCTTGGTCCTGACAGTCCCAGTTTATCGTATACATCAAAATAATTATTAAATTCAGGGTAGAGCTCTTTTACCCAGGCTATTTCTTCGCTATTCTCATTGAGATGAGTTTGTAACAGGACATCAGGGTGCTCTGTTAATAATTTTGCAGCTTGAATTAATTGGCCCTCAGTTGATGTGGGCGCAAATCTTGGAGTCACCGCATAACTCAGACGTCCTTTATTGTGCCACTTTTCAATAAGAGATTTTGAGTCGGCATAGCTACTATCGATATCATCACATAGACCGGCTGGAGCGTTTCTGTCCATCATAACTTTTCCAGCAATCATGCGCATATTCCTTTTCTCTGCCGCACTGAAGAAAACATCAACAGACTGCTTATATGAAGCGCAAAAAGTCATCGCCGTTGTGGTTCCATTCTTGATTAATTCGTCAAGAAACAATTCTGCAATCTTGGCCGCATATTCACTATCTGAAAACTTCTGTTCTTCAACAAAAGTGTACTTGTTTAGCCACTCCAACAAGCTTGAGCCATATGAACTGATGACCTTGTATTGCGGGTAATGAATATGAGAATCGATAAAACCGGGCATAATTAAGCTATCTTTAAAATGGACTATAGAGCCTTCAGAGCTATAGCGAGCAGAAAGTTCGGCGTAACCCCCGACTTCAACAATTCTTTCGCCTTTAATCACCATTAAGCCGTCTTCATGGTAGGCAGGCTCTACGCCACTGCTAGTTTCAATGCAATGGAAAATCGAACCCCGATATAGGCTATGGTTAGTCATTGCCCTGTTCAAACCAAATCTTGAGTTTCTCTCTTTCAGCAGAAGTGATATTGGTTTTATTGTTAAGCGGCATAGAGTTGGTTGCCACAGCGCGCTGATAAATTAGATCCCTACTGGCAATAATCTGTTCTTCGGTGTCTAGCATGAAGCCACTTGGCGCTACAACATAAACATCGTCGGTCGGATTTTTTGAGTGGCAACTAGCACAACGTGCATCCATAATACCCACTACTTCAGCAATACTAACCGTGGCCTCATTTTCAACCTTGTTTTGGTTTGGTGACAAGACATAAACCAACACTAGAATAGCTATAATTATTACTCCAATTAGGCTGTTCGTTGCCTGCCCTACCCCTCTGAGATTGAAATAGTGACGTATTAGGACCAAAATACCAATAATTGCAACCAGCACTAGCCATCCATAAGAACCACTATAGAGTCCTGGATAGTGGCCGCTTATCATCGTAAACACGACAGGAAGTGTGAAGTAATTGTTATGGCGCGAACGGATATAACCCTTCATGCCTATATCTTTACTGATATGAGTTTTATCGATACAGGCAGCTACCAATTTTTTTTGCACCGGAATGATGACAAAAAAAACATTCGCCACCATAATAGTTCCGATCATCGAACCAATCTGCATATAGACCGCTCTAGGGTTAAAGATATTGCTATACAGGTATGCACTTAGAGCAATAATAGCAAAAAGAATGGCTATAAACATGGTCGACTTATTGACTAATTCTGACTTGCACATCAGGTCGTAAATGAGCCAAATAAGTAACAAACCTAGTAGACTTAATCCTACTCCATATAAGGGCAATATAGAGTTTTCGGAATTCAACAGATAGCTACTGGCATTGAAATAATAAATGACCGCCAGAAGTAGTATTCCTGAAATCCAAGTGAAATAAGCCTCCCATTTAAACCAATGCAATGGTTCTGGCAGGTTTTGCGGATATTTTTTGTATTTCTCTAAGTAATAGAATCCACCACCATGGACAGCCCATAAATGCCCAGCAATCTCATCCCTGTTGCTGACCCTGTTAAGTTTATTCTCTAGCCAGTTAAAGTAAAAAGATGCCCCAATCCATGCAATACCGACAATAATGTGGAGTAATTTGAGTGACACACTTATCCAGTCAAGTAAGTATATTTTCATCATAATTCGAACTCTAATGTAATGTTAGTTTCCTTGATGGGATGAACGATACATTGCTCTATATTGTCATATTCAACAACATGCCTCCTATCTATAACAATAAAGTGAGCGCCATCTTTAATACTAATCAGAGGGAAATGCCAAACCCCTCTGGCATAATTTATACCCTGTTCGCCATTACTGACAAAGGCTTTTATATCCTCAATGTTTGGCTTATCAGAGACTGGTGCAACTACCACTATAAAGGGAGTATTGTCTCTAGGTATAAAGGCCTGGCTAAAGAAAGGGTGCTTCTCCAACATTCCAATCTTTAACGGGAATTGCCTCTTTTTGGCGATAAAAATGTTTACCGCGGTATTTCCGCCATCTTCTTGGGTATCTATTGTGGCCAGGTCTGGATATTTTTTCGCATAGCCATCATTGATGGCTAGGTAATCTTTATTTTCACAGCTGATTACTTGACCAAACTGGCTAAAGTTTTCAGCCGTAAGTTTTTGCGGGGTAAGGGTAAATTTATTCATTTATCAACAAATTCCCCTATCAGTTTTAATCTAGCGATACCGCCATCAGGAAATATATCAATGCGAATATGAGAAATTGGATTGTGATGCAATAGTTCGTCCTTCTTGAACACATGAACTTGATTCATTTCCAATTTTTTCCTACTAACAAGCTCTGTCCAGGAATTGCTTTGTGCGATTATAGAATCATCATCAGTCTCGTCAATGCAGGTCGTAGAAATAGAGAGTGTGTCAGGGTAGTTACCTTTAAAGAATTTTGTATCAACAACAATCTCGTCAACAGTCGCTGGTCCTGAGAGTGCAACAATGCCCCAATCATTTCCAGGCTCTCGACGCCTTCTAGTTTCCCAGCCATCTGCCATGCTCAATGGTTCGTGTTCTGCCAGAATGTTGTTTAAGCAACCGAAATGTTCGTCATTTGCAAAAACAGCTCTAGCACCATTTTGTTGAGAAATGACATTGGTTCCTTTGATTTCATATGAGTTGTCATCAGAGCAAATATTGCCGTAAGCTCTTAGCCTCGCAATACCGCCGTCGGGATACAAGGTTATCTTTAGATGCGTTACTGGCTGCTGAGAGGCACTCACAAAAATATTATTAGAATCGCCTTGCAGGCCTTCTCGAGCTAATAAGTCGAACCACTCAACAGCCGATCCGTCGACAACTCTATCGTCAGTAATGCCGCTAGGAGCACAACAACCCAGTATGGATATTGCTGGTGCATAATTACCGGTGAAGTTACTGGTATCTATATTAAATCCATTTATTGCTGACTTGGAGCCAAGCCTTATGTAACAAAAGTCATTCTTGCCATCGCGTCTTCGTCGGCTCTCCCAGCCATCCATCCACTTGCCATTCTCGTCATACTTGTCTTCGATAAATACCGCCTCATTGGATTGAAGCATACGGCAAGATTCAGCAAAAAATTCATCGCTACAATAAATTACCTTGCTTCCTAAATCGCTACTAGCTACATTCAATTGTCCTTCATAATCCATAAATTTCCTTAATCCTTAGCCAGGCAATCTTGTTTATCTCGAGCAGAGCGCTCTGTCTTTCTTGTTCAATTGTGTTTTCTTGTCGTCTTATGAAATTAGCCAATATTTCAGATTTATCTTTTCCCTTTACCGCCATAATGAAAGGAAAATTAAACTTTACATAATATTTTTGGTTAAGCTCTTCAAACAGTTTAATTTCACTATCACTGCAATCATTTAGACCTGCAGATTTTTGCTCACTAGTTGAAAAATCGGTTAATTCATTTCTTTGTGCCTTTTTCCCAGCCAACATCGGATGGACTTTAATCAGATTGTCCTGTAAGTCTTGATCCGCTTGTAGCATAATTTCACTTAAAAGTTGATGAAAAATTTCTAGACTGTTGTGTTCCTTATCAGACAAAACTTTCGGCAAGGCTTGCTCGACAAACCAGGGAGAGTGTTCATATAAATTTTCAAAAGTCTGTAAAAATTCTTTTGCAGAGTGCTTGGCTAGATCTGCTGGTAATTTCATAGCTATTATTTGCCTGAAAAATTTTCGTACCAATGCTCAGCTATTTGCTTTCGGGTACAAAACCAGACATCATCAAAGTTTCTGACATATTCCAAAAATCTTCGCATCGCCATAATCCTACCGGGCCTTCCCAAGATACGCGCATGCATCCCTACTGACATCATTTTTGGGTGAGTTCTACCTTCCAAATATAGCGCATCAAAACTATCCTTGAGGTAGCTAAAAAACTGCTCGCCAGAGTTAAATCCCTGAGGGGTAGCAAATCTCATATCATTAACATCAAGGGTATAAGGAATAACCAAATGTTTAGCTTTTTCACTATTACCCTTAACCCAATATGGTAAATCATCATCATAACTGTCACTGTCATACATAAAACCGCCCTCTTCAATAACTAACCTTCTAGTGTTTGGACTATTTCTTCCGGTATACCAACCGATTGGGCGTTTACCTAGAACATCTTTCAACAAAGATATACAGCTATCCATATGTCCTCGCTCTGTCTCTTCGTCAACAAATTGATAATCTATCCAACGTAAGCCATGAGCACAAATGTCATAACCCTCGTCAACCAAATAATCTGCCAACTTCCGGTTACGTGCAATTGCCATAGCGACAGCAAAAATAGTTATGGGTATTTCAAACTCTCTGAAGAGACGCAATATTCTCCACACTCCAACTCTTGAACCATACTCGTACAAAGACTCCATACTCATATGTCTCATATCGTCATAGGGCTTAGCAGCGACTATTTCTGAAAGGAATGCCTCCGAAGCCTTGTCACCATGCAATACACAGTTCTCGCCGCCCTCCTCATAATTAAGCACAAACTGCAGTGCAACTCTAGCCTTGTTCGGCCAATTAGGATGAATTGAGTTGCTTCCATAACCAGTCATATCACGAGGGTAATGGCTGAGGCTTTCTATTATTTTTTTATCCATCTTAATCTTTAATTAATTGGAATATAGCTGTTTCTTTTTTAACTTGAACTTAGAGTTTAATGATTCTATGATAAAAAATGAATAATAATTGACATATTTTTTTGACAATAATTAAAGACTGGAATAGAATGTAACCACTCGGGTATTTGTTTTATTTTTGTATATAATCAAAGTCCCAAGTTAAACGCAGAATAACTTATACCCGTCTTTCTAAACGATGGATTTCTGTCTTTTTTGACTATAGAGTAAGAAATACATAATATAAACTATAAAGGAGAGTAAACATGAAACACACGAAACGCTTACCATTCGGTGGGCTATTGAAAAAAACAAGTCTAGCCTTGATTGCAGGCGTATTTATTTTATCAACATCCATTGCACAGGCTGACATTAGACCTGCTGTTGTTTATGAT
>CAJWTP010000045.1 GCA_913047325.1 uncultured Gammaproteobacteria bacterium | reverse complement strand
ACAAAATCTCTATTTATTTGCAATTTTGAATTATCTAGCAGCTCTAGGCATTTAGGTACCGCCAAGAACACAGCACTAAGACATACAGCAATAGCCACAGGCTTTCCTGGCAGATTAATAATTAGACTATTGCCTCTAGTTCCAGCAATTTGACGAGATAGAATGGCAGTCGGTACAGTACGAAGAGACACTTTTCTCATTTGCTCGGCAAAACCATCAAAGATTCTTTCACAAACAGATTGGGTAGCCTCAGGCGTCACATCTCTGGTAGTTGGGCCAGTTCCACCAGTGGTGAGAATTAAATTGCAGCCAAGAGTGTCACTCATTTCGATAAGGGTTTTTTTGATTACAGACTGCTCATCCTCAATAATTCTTGAAACTACCTCATATGGGTTTGTTACTGCCTTTGAAATCCACTCTTGCATCGCAGGACCACTGATATCTTCATAAACACCACGAGAAGCCCTGTCAGAAATAGTAAGAAATCCAATTTTGATAGTATTTTCGCTCATATGAAACTTTAACCTCCAGTTACAGGTGGAAAAAATGCAACTTCATCGCTTTCACAAACTTTGGTACTTTCATTGGCCATTTCATGATTGACTGCACACAAGATATTGTCAGGAAAGTGTTGATCCCCGTATTTCTCAATCAGTTGTTTTTTAATGATTGCAACGGATACTGGAGAAGCAACGCTAATCTCGTCATGACTAGTGTTCAGGTTTTCTTTTAGCGAAGCAAAATAAAGAATTTTCATCCACCAATCTCCACCATTTGTTGGTCGCTGATATTGTCAATAGCAGAACTAAAGAAATGTTTTTCTGGCTTTTTATTAATTGCATTAATAATTAAATTATTGATTTCTTCATCAGACATACTCGAACGAACTGCGTCTCGAAGAGAGATCGAGTTTTCTTGTCCAAGACAAAGAATTAAGTCACCTTTAGCGGTCAATCTTACTCGATTGCATGAGTTACAAAAATGGTTAGATACTGCAGAAATTGTTGCAACACTAGTATTGGTTCCATCAATCAGCATTGGTTTGGCAGGGCCGTCAGTTTGTTTGGTAGTTGTTGAGACAAGTTTTTCACCAATCTTTTTGTATACTCTTTCTAGGATTTCTTTTTCGCTATAGTGTCTATCAACAGCTCCAATACCAGCCAGTCCGACGGGCATGGTTTCTATGAAACGAATATCCACAGCCCGATCAATCGCAAAATCAATCATTGATTCAATCTCATCATCGTTTATACCTTTCATAACGACCATATTAAGTTTTATAGGACTCATGCCAACTGCTATCGCTGTATCAATGCCTTTGAGAACTTTTGTTAAGTCTCCATTTCGGGTAATTTTATTAAAACGTTTAGGAATAAGCGAGTCAATTGAAATATTAGCTCTATTGATGCCATGGTCTTTTAATTTAGCCGCAAAAGATGCAAGAAGGTGTGCATTTGTTGAGAGTGGTATATCGGTTAAACCGTTAATGTTTCCAAGCATTTTGGTTAAATCAAGAATATTTTTGCGAAGTAAAGGCTCTCCACCTGTAAGTCTAACTTTTGTAACTCCTAGTTTTGCAAAGAGACTGACGATTTTGGTAATTTCTTCAAATGACAGAACTTCAGGTCGAGTGGTGTGGGTTTGATGTTCTTCATCACGACAGTAGTGACATCTATAGTTGCAATGGTCAGTTACGGAGACTCTTAAATAGGTAATTTTACGATTAAATGGGTCGATTAATTGATTCATCGTTAAAGCTTCCAATGGCCCGATTTGCCGCCTTTTTTTTCTAGTAATTGGACATTGTCAATATGCATAAACCGATCTACCGCCTTACACATGTCATAAATAGTAAGTGCGGCAATGCTTGCTGCAGTTAAAGCTTCCATTTCAACGCCAGTAGTGCCTTTAAGTTTTGCAGTTGCCTGAATTTCTATGCAGGATTTTTCTTTGTTTGGGTTAATATCGACACTTACCTTAGAAAGCATAAGTGGATGGCATAATGGAATAAGTTCAGAGCATTTTTTTGCTGCTTGAATGCCGGCAATCTTTGCAACAGCGATAACATCGCCTTTCTTGTGTGAGCCAGAAACTATCAATTCCAGTGTTTCTGCTTTCATTGAAACAATTGCCCTCGCTTTCGCTTCACGATTGGTGCTTGCTTTATCAGAAACATCAACCATTTGTGCATCGCCTTTTTCGTTAATATGACTTAATTTAGTCATTCTGTTAACTCATTAATGGGAAAGAAGTTAAGTGTTTCTCCAGCCTCAAAAGTCATATCTTCAGGTATTTCAATCAAGCCATCAGACCAAACAATTGAGCTCATAACGTCTGAGCCCTGTTTAGGGTATAGGTTAGCCACTGGAGAACCTGTTGAGTAATCGAGACGTGCGCGAGCGAACTCTCGCCTTGGTTTTGCACGCTTACAATTAAAATTAGCTTTCACCTTTATTGATTTTGGTTTGTATTTTTCGTTACCTTGCATTTTTTTGATATACGGTAATGCAAATATACAGTATGTCACAAAGCTGGAAACTGGATTGCCAGGAAGGCCAATAAACGGTGTTTTGCTAATTCTTCCATAGGCCAATGGTTTTCCAGGTTTCATGCGAATTTTCCACAATTTCAATTCACCGAGGCTTTCTACCGCTGGTCTAACATAATCCTCTTCTCCAACGGAGACTCCGCCTGTAGTCATAATCAAGTCGCATTTCTTTTCAAGGTTTTCTAGGGCGCTACAAGTCGCACTTAATTTGTCCTCTACATTGCCTAAATTAACAACCTCACATCCGGCCTGTTTAATTAGTGAAACAAGAGCATAGCGATTGGAATTGTAAATTTTTCCAGGACCCAAAGGCAATCCTGGATCAACTAATTCGTCGCCTGTAAAAAAAACACCTACCACAACTTTTTTAAAAACGATGAGTTCTGAAACACCTACAGAGGCAGCTAATGAAATGTCCTGTGGCTGAATTTTTTTTCCCATACAAAGAATAACATCGCCCTCTGCTATGTCGTTCCCTGTTGGACGAATATTCTCGTTTAGTTTAATGCTTCTTGAAATTGTTATAAGGGTTCCGTCTTCCGAAACCTCGCATTCCTCTTGCATAATAACGCTATTTGCGCCAGGGGGTATAGGCGCTCCAGTAAAAATTCTTGCCGCACAACCTTGTTTTAATTTGCCCCCCACTTTCCCTGCAGGAATCCTGTCAATAACATTAAAGCTATGTTTAGTCTTGGGTAGCTGACTATCCTTGATTGCAATCGCATATCCGTCCATAGCGCTATTATCAAATCCTGGAACATTGATGTTGGAATGAATATCGCTGGCCAATACTCTTCCCAAAGAATCATCAAGTGAAACGTGCTCTTTGCAATCAACGACAACGGCGCTATCAAGCAAAAATGTCAAAGCCTCATCTGTACTAATTAATGAGCTATTAAAAACTGGCGAATCGCACTTAACTGCTTGATGATTCATGAGGTTTTAAGTTTGAGTATTCAATCTAGGTATTATACAATTGCATTGAAAATATCTAATTGTTAAATAACTTTAAAAATGAATGGACTTTTAAGTGAAAAAAATAACTAATAATGAAATTACCGCGGTTATTTTGGCGGGCGGCAAATCATCAAGAATGAGCGGCAAGGACAAAGGCTTGATGAATTTTCGTGGCCAGGAAATGATAAAGCATGTTTTGAGAGTAGTTAAACCCAAGGTTAGTGAAGTTCTGATTAGCGCTAATAGAAATATTGAGCTATACGCAAATTTTGGAAAGGTTATAAGAGATGAACTGGAAGATTTTCAAGGCCCTTTGGCCGGCATATCTAGCGCGCTAAAAGTTTGTTTTACGCCTTATTTGTTGGTTCTTCCTTGTGACAGCCCTTTGATTGACGAGGAGCTAATTGATAATCTGATTAGTAGAATGGGAGAAACTGGAGTGGATATTTGTGTAGCGCATGATGGCTCAATAATGCATGCAACTTTCGCAATAATTAACACGAAGCTCGGTAAGAGTCTAGAAGAATTTTTGGAGAGCGGGGGTCGCAAGATGGCAATCTGGTACCGTCAACACAGCATAGAAAGAATTGATGTTTCGAGCCACTTAGAAGTTCTGACTAACCTCAACAGGCCTGAAGATTTCAATATTTAAGACTGCCAGCGTTTTTTTTGCTCATCGTCGCTTTCACGAGAATCTACCCATCTTTCTTCCTTGTCGGTGGATTCCTTTTTCCAAAAGGGCGCATCTGTTTTTAAATAATCAATAATAAAATGACAAGACTCAAAGGCCTCTTGACGGTGCTCACTTGTAGTCACAACTAGCACAATTTGTTCGTTAACCTTTAACTCGCCAATACGGTGAATAATGGTGACAGTTTGCAGATTCCAGCGTTCTCTTGCTTGAACGGCAATTGATCTAAGTGATTTTTCTGTCATCTCTGGATAATGTTCAAGCGTCATACTCCTGATTGATTCAGAGTGCAGATCACTAACTGTACCAACAAAGCTAACAACAGCTCCAATCCGAGCATTATTATTGCGAACAAGATTGACTTCTGATGTTAAATCGAAGTCTTCTGTTTGAACAACTATTTTATCCATCAGCTAATTTTATCGTTTTTGTGTCTTGTTTAATCATCATTGAACACTTTTTAATTTGATTATAATTCAATGAACTATAAATAAATAATATAGATGAAGATAGCCACTATCTCTTTAAATATTGCTTGGCAAGATATTGAGAAGAATCTGGAGCGAGCAGAAAAGTTTATCCTAAAAGCTAATACGGATGGCTGTGACGTAGTCGTCTTGCCTGAAGTATTCAATACAGGATTTATCACGGATATTGGAAAATTTGCTGAGCCACCAAGAGGTAGGACTTATCAAACATTACAGAATCTAGCATCAACGAACTCTATCAATATTGTTGCTGGAATTAGCGAAAAGCCGAACAATACAAAGGCTAACAATGTCGCTGTTGTGTTCGATAAATCAGGACATGAGCTGGCTAAATATTCAAAACTTCATCCCTTTAACTTTGCCAATGAAGGGAAATACTTTAATGCTGGCGACGATGTCATTACCTTTGAATTAGAGGGTACAGCTTGTTCGGTTTTTATTTGCTACGATTTACGTTTTCCAGAGATATTTCGTCAAGTCTCTAGGGATGTTGAAGTAATTTTTGTTGTTGCTAACTGGCCAAATAGCCGAGAAAGACACTGGGAGAGGCTTCTTATAGCTAGAGCAATTGAAAATCAATGCTATGTTATCGGTGTTAACCGTATTGGCAAAGATGGTGTCGGTCAAGAGTTTAATGGTTCCTCGATGGTAATTGACCCTTTAGGTGATGCTTTATTGCATACAAATAACACGAACGAGTATTCGGTCTGTGATTTTAGTCTTAGTAAAGTAGCAATGGTTAGAGAAAAATTTCCTTTTCTGAACGATATACGGTTCATTGAAAGAAAATAAATTTTTCTTTCTCTGAGGGTTTCGCAATCTTGCCTACAAGATAAAGACCAAGCGCCACCGCTGGACCAATACCAAAAGCAAAGATTGCTGTTCCCAGACCTACAACACCTCCCATCAACCAGCCTACAGCTACAGCGCTAGTCTCAAGTATTGTTCTTATTGATACAATGGGTAAGTTAGTTTTCTTTTGTAGCCCAATCATAAGGCCGTCTCTAGGGCCTGCGCCAAGGTTAGCGATAAGATAAAAACCACTTCCAAGCCCAACTATAACTACACCGATAGTAACTTGTAGAATTTGGTATAGGTAGCTAGAGGGGTTAGGAAGGTGTGGCAGTGAAATATCTATGACTGCAGCCAAAATTAAAGCGTTAAGGATTGTCCCCATGCCGGGTTTTTGTTTTAGTGGAATCCATACCAAAAGAACCACAACACTTATCAAAAAAGTAGAAAATCCAATAGAAAAGTTTGTGTGCTGGGATACTCCTTGTGCAAGAACTGTCCATGGCGATGTACCAGCCCCACTAGCGATTAGAAGTGACTCTCCAAGTCCAAATAAAAATAATCCAAATACCAAAAAAACAAAGGTTGTTAGTGAAGGCCTAAGATTAAAAGGGTCTTTAGAACTCCAAAAAACTTGAGGAACTTTTTTAATAGAAAAAAGAAGGCTAAATAGCTTCATTTACAACAAATATATTTAATGAAAACAACAATAATACAGATAAGTTTGAGCTTTATTCTTAGATATGTTTATATAATTATTTTTTCACATTGTTTGTTTTATCTGTTTAACATTAACGAGGTAAAGTTAAAGCTATTGGTTTTATTTTGATGGAGAAAATGATTAATTATTTTTCAGATACTGATATTGAAAACTACAAGAGAGATGGTGTTGTCATATTGCGAGGAGTTTTTAAGGATTGGATTAAGGTTTTGGAAAGAGGTGCGAACTTTCATAATAAAAATCCAAGCGCCAGTGCACTGGTTCATAAACAGGATGGTTTTAGGGGAAAATTTCTTGAAGATTTTTGCAACTGGAGGCGTATACCTGAGTATGAAGACTTTATTTTGAATTCAAATTTAGGCACTATTTCAGCAGCCTTAACTCAATCAAAATCTGTACAGTTTTTTCATGACCACTATCTCTTTAAAGAGGCAGAATCTGGAGTTGAAACACCTTGGCATCAAGATATGCCGTATTATTGTGTTGAAGGTGATCAAACCGTGAGTTTTTGGTTGCCACTTGAGTCTAGAGAAAAAAGTGTTTCGCTTAAATGTGCAGCTGGAACCCATAAATTCTCTAAGGAAATTCGGCCAACAAGTTGGTCAAATAATAAAAGTTTTTATGAAAATGACACAGCATTTATAGATTTGCCGGATATTGAAAATGGGGATTTTGCAATTAAGCAATGGTCTACAAAGCCTGGAGATGTGGTGGCGTTTAATTTCAAGACAATTCATGGCGCAAATGCAAATATATTAAGCAGCATTAGCAGAACCCTTTCCTTTCGTCTGATCGGTGATGATGTGCGTTATAGAGACCGTAAGGCCAGAACATCTCCTAATTTTGAAAGCATTAATCAAAACAATGGTGAAAGGTTAAGGGAGGATTGGTTTCCGGTAATTTGGACAAATTGAGGTTGTTTTTATTATGGACTTAGCAAGTTTTTCTCTGGAAATATTAATATTTTTATTTTTCATATCGACTGTCGCTGGATTTCTTGACACTCTGGTTGGCGGGGGAGGTTTGCTTGCAGTGCCAGCTTTGATGCTCAGTGGTATGCCACCTATATACGTATTGGGCACAAATAAACTCCAAGGAAGTATGGGTACAGGGGCTGCAACACTATTGTTACTTAGAAGGAAGGAGTTGCATTGGGAAAATATCAAACCCTTGATGCTGGCCTCATTTATTGGGGCAGCAATTGGAAGCATTATTATTCAGTTTATGGATGCTGAAATTTTGTCATTTGTGATTCCTTGTGTACTTGGATTTATAGCAATTTACTTCATTTTTGCTCCAGAGCCGAAAAAGAAGCAACGATTATCAAACAATTCTTATCAAAATGTTGTTGTGCCGGCTATTGCCGGCTATGACGGAATGTTTGGGCCTGGAACGGGCTCATTTTTTGTGTTAGCTGGCGTAGCGATTAAGAAGCTTGATATTATTAAATCAACAGTTATTGCAAAGCCCCTTAATTTTTCTTCCAATATAGCATCCTTGATAGTGTTTTTGAGTTTTGGGCACGTTGTCTGGGTGATTGGAATATTAATGATGTCAGGTCAAGCAATTGGTGCATTTCTGGGAACTCACTATCTATTTAAAGTTAACCCAAAAGCTATTCGAATCTTAATTGTGATTATGTCTCTTGCTATGCTTATTAGATACAGTTTCACGATCGATTGGCTTGATTAGAGGCTGATGTTTTTATCAAGTAGAGGCAAATAATTAATAGCGATAATTATTGTCACAAGAAGTCGCAGATCGACGCTAACTGTTAAATTAAAGTCTATTGACCTATAATGAAAAAATGGGCTTAACGAAGCAAGGACTAATAAATACATGGCAAAAACGCGGTCTCATCAGTGACCAAAGAGTGCTTGAGGCTTTTAGGACGATACCAAGAGAAAAATTTGTGCCCAGTGCTTTCGAGTCAGAGGCCTACTGCGATGCACCACTAAAGATTGGCTGTGGACAGACGATTTCGCAGCCTTTTACGGTATTGGCGATGATTGAGTTATTAAATGTAGCGAAAACCGATAAGGTACTAGAAATTGGCGCGGGCAGCGGCTATGGGGCGGCGATTTTAGGTCAATTGGCCAGTCAAGTTTATGCCATAGAGATTGTTTCCGAATTGGTTAAACTGGCGCAAGGAAACTTAAACCAGGCCAAAATTAATAACGTTGATGTAATTGAGTGGGATGGTTCTCTGGGTTACGATAGAGAGAGCCCCTATGATAGAATTATTGTTTCTGCTGCGTGTAGTGAAATCCCCAGGGCGTTAATCGAGCAATTAGGAGAAGGCGGCATTGTTGTTGCACCCGTTGGTGGCAGGCGGTCACAAGTTATGACCAGAGGTGTTAAGTACAATGAAGGCCTGCAGAAGAGTTATTTTGGGAATTATGTCTTCGTGCCACTAACCGGAAAATTTGGGCAGACTAAAGACTAACTATTCATATATCCTAGATTTATACTAGGTTTCAATATTGTTGTATATTAATAATATCAATCACCGCAACGTTGTCGCAATTCACACATTTCCTCAGCCAATAGTTAAAGGTTAGGCGCTTGGCAGTGTTATCTTGCTATCAAAATGGTGCCACTCGTAACGAATAGGGTAGTGGCGGCGATAGTGTTCAAATTGTGTGGTGTCTTTAATTGCTAGATTGTCCTCGATAAATGGGTAGATTGCATTCAGAGTGCTTTTTAAAGAATTGCGATTAACAGGTATTTGTGGTGGTTTGACAAGGTTGCTAATATCAGCATTCGGCAAAGTGTTTGTAAACCCACATAAAGCTTGATAAATCATATGACTGCCATTGAATTTAGCATCAATAGAGTGTCCTGCAATATGTGGCGTCGCCCAATAAGCGGATTGCTGCAGTGATTTATTGATATTGGGTTCATTTTTCCAACAGTCGATAACATTGGCCTTGGTTTGGGTTTTTTGCCATATTTCTTCATCAATAATCTCACCGCGGGCGGTATTGATGATGATTGTGTCTTTTGTAATTAAATCAAAATTGTGTTGGCCTAATAAGTTGATACTTGGATAACTGCCTACATCGGTGAGTGGTGTGTGGAAACTCACAATGTCCGCACTAAGCGCTCTATTCAAGTCTACAAAATCTGCTAAATTTTCCTTATTTTGACGTGGCGGGTCATTGAGTAGCGTTTTTATGCCAAGCTGTTTGGCCTTATGGTTCAATCGTGAACCAACATTGCCCACACCAATAATGCCAAGTGTTTTATCTTCTAGATTGAAGGCATAATCAACTGACAAGTTGGCAAGCGCGCTAATGACGTATTCAGCAACTGCATTGGCATTGCAACCTTGGGCTGAGGCAAATTTTATATTATTTTTTTGCAAATACTCTTGGTCAACATGATCTAATCCGGCAACGGTTGAACCAACGAAGCGAACATTTGTTCCTTCAAGAAGTTTTTTGTTGATTGTTGTTCGAGATCTAATAATTAATGTATCACAATCCAAAACATTTTCACGCTTAATATTGCGTCCAGGAAGAGCCACAATATCGCCAAACTCAGAAAAAAATTTTTCATAACCCCAGACAGCGTCATCAATAACTAACTTCATGAGGGAATTTTCCATTGGATAGGCGATTGATCAGTGGCTTGAAGATATTCATTAGTTCTAGAAAAATGACGTGAACCAAAAAATCCATTATTCGCAGAAAATGGCGACGGGTGCGTCGATCTCAAAATCAAATGACGCTCAGGTTCAATTAAGTTAGATTTTTTTCCGGCATAGGCGCCCCAAAGTAAAAAAACTAAATTATCCTTTTTTTCATTAAGTAGTTTAATTACATTGTCTGTAAATATTTCCCAGCCCTGATTTGCATGTGAAGCTGGACTGTTCTTTTCAACTGTAAGAACACTATTGAGTAATAATACCCCTTGTTTTGCCCAGCAACTTAAGTGGCCATGATCAGGACTCTCAAAGGCTACAACATTAGCTTCAAGTTCTTTATAGATGTTTCTGAGAGAGGGAGGTATTGGAACGCCTTTTGGCACTGAAAAACTTAACCCTTCCGCTTGGCCTTCGCCGTGATAAGGGTCTTGTCCTAGAATGATAACTTTAGTATTGGCAAAGCTTGAATACTCAAATGCCTTAAACCAAGTGCCTTTTGGAGGATAGATTATGTTTGATTGAGCCCTGTCATTTAAGAACGAAAGTAAAGACTGAAAATAGTCCATCTTTGAGATGCCTGCTAAGTGCTCTGTCCAATCACCAATATCTACTTTCATGACTTTGGCGGGTAGCATTTTGATTTAAGATAAACTGAAATAGGATATATATTTGTCTCAAGATTTGCAATAAGGACTAAAATAATTGTCAGGATATTTGGCATTGTTTTTTATTCTGAAGACAAAATTTATTTCATATACTATTATATCAAGGAATACAAATGGCTGACTGGTTGCACTTCTGGGAAAACAATGAAACGAATTGGCATAGCGATACGATCACTCAAGAGCTGGCTGAGTATTTTGAATTGTTTGAACTAGAGCCTGGAGATAAAGTATTTGTTCCGCTTTGCGGCAAAAGTCTTGACATGATTTATATTGTTAATCAAGGCTTCTCAGTTGTCGGAGTTGAAGTCAGTGAGTTTGGAATTCGACAATTTTTTAAAGAAAATGACCTTAAATACACAGTTACTAAGGTTGGCGATTTTGATCTCTACAGTTCTGAAAATCTAGAAATTTACTGTGGAGATTTTTTTTCACTGACATCAAAACACTTAAATAATGTCAAAGCTGTCCTTGACCGTAAATCACTTATCGCACTAGAGCCAGATTTAAGACAAAAATATGTAAAACATTTAAATGATATAATATCCCTAGGTGTACGGATATTATTAGTAACTTTGCACTATCCTCAGCATCAAATGAGCGGCCCACCCTTTTCAGTAGATAAATCTGAAGTTGAGTCGCTTTTTAGTATGACTTTCGAGACTCGAGAATTGAAGTCATTTAATGATATTGAGAATGGGTCAAAGCTTGTACGTGCAGGTGTAGATTATATTAATAATGCAGCTTATTGTCTGCGAAAAGTGAGAATGTAATGGCAAAAAAAATGACGGGTATTGTCGTCCAATTTGGTACAAAGGGTTACGGGTTTATTACGGGTGATGATGGTGAAAAGTATTTTGTACACCAGAAAAACGTATACAACAAGTCTAGATTAAGGAGTGATACTAGAGTTACCTTTAGAGTTGAAACGTCAGAGAAAGGCTTGGTAGCAACCAATGTTAAACTTGAGAAACCTGAAAAAGAAAAAATGCCGCTTACTGACTCTACAATAAAAACAATGTTTGCTATATTATTTGTGATGCAGATTATTGCCTTTTACTTTCTTTTTAATTTATAAATGAAGAATCTTATAGGTTTGAGTTTAGCTTTGTTGTTGGTCCTGTCAGGCTGTTTCTCAACACCTGCAAGAGAAGTTACCAATATTTGCCATCTTCTTGATGAAAAAGTTTCATGGTATCAGGCGGCTAAAAAAAGCGAGGCAAAGTGGTTAGTTCCGATGCATTTGCAGCTAGCAATAATTTATCAAGAATCTCACTTTTCCTCTAACGCCAAACCGCCAAGAAATAAAATTTTTGGAGTGATACCGGGTTTAAGATCATCCTCCTCTTACGGATTTACACAAGCGAAAAAAGAAACTTGGGAGTGGTATCAACTCAAGACAGGCAATAATTTGGCCAGCAGGAGTAATTTTGCTGATTCTATAGACTTTGTTGGTTGGTATGTAAATCAATCCGAAAAACGCTCAAATATAAGTAGAACTGATGCTTACAATCAATACCTTGCATATCATGAAGGTCAAAATGGCTTCAACAATAAAACTTACCAAAAAAAGCCATGGCTTCTCGAAATTGCTAATAAAGTTAATAATAAATCTAATGACTACAAAAGACAGTTAAGTCAATGCAGAGCCCAATTAGATAGTAATCGTGTCTGGTCTTTCTTTTGAACAAAATAAGACGATTAAAGTTCTAAAGGATTATTCCAATTCAAGTAGAAAATATCAAGCTAGAGTCTTTATAGAAATAGAGAATCGATGATGAATACAGAAAAATTAATTCATTCAATAATTCAAAGAATTGCAACAGGTCCTGAGCTAAGCAAAAATATAGAAGAGGAAGAAGCCGAAGCTGCTATGAGCGCTGTCCTAAGCGGCGAAATTGATGATATTCAGTCAGCCATTTTCTTGATCGCTCTGAGAATGAAGCGTGAGACAATGGATGAGAATACTGGAATCCTTAAAGCCTTAGTAAAAGCTACAAGCTCCCAAAGTGCTAAAGTTGAAAACTTAATCGATATAGGCAATCCTTATAGTGGCTATAATCGCTCTATACCAATCTCCTCCTTTCTTCCGCCGCTACTTGCTGAACTTGGACTGCCAACAATTATTCACGGACTTGATAGTGTATCACCTAAATTTGGATTGACCCATAGGCATATCAATTTAGCTATGGGATTAGATTCAGACATATCAATAAGTCATGCAAAGTCAAGAATTGAGAACGAAGATATTGGTTGGTCTTATCTTGATCAAGGTATGTATTGCAAAGAGTTACACAGACTTGTACCACTTAGAAATAAAATTATCAAAAGAACTGTTCTAAATACGCTAGAAACTTTGATAGGGCCACTTAAAGGAGAAAATACTCACTCAATTTTAGGCTATGTACACAAACCCTATCCGCCCATTTATGCAGCTTTAACCAATAGCGCGGGTTTTGATACTAGTCTACTGATTAGGGGTGTTGAAGGAGGAATTGTTCCATCCTTAAGACAAAAAGGTTTAATGATTTCTTATATTGGCGGGGTTGAAAAAGTAAGTGCTGAAATCGACCCTAAAATGATAGGTATAAAACAAGAGTTAAGGGCTATTGCATTCCCTAGAAATCTGAATATTAAGAGCGACAAAGCCGATATAGTAGACTATACAATGGCGTTAGGAATGGAAGCGCTTTCTGGTGAAAAAGGTATGTTTTATGACGGTTTAGTCTATATAGCAAGTCTGATTCTTTGGCATCTCAATAAATTTGATTTAATAGAAGAGGCTGCATCTACGGTAAGGCAAGTGTTGGATTCAGGTAGGGCAATTAAAAGAATCACTTAGATTCTTCTACGTAGCCAATAGCTATATTATTCTGCTCAACGCTTGATTAAGAAACAATACCTCTCTCTCTAAGGTGTTGAATTTTTTCACTGCCATATCCAAGCTCATCTGATAATATTTGTTCACAGTGCTCTGATAGGTCTGGTGCTGCAGAGTTGTAGAGCAAGGGCGTTTCGGAAAGATTGATTGGTGAGGCAATAGTGTAAACGAGTTTGTCACAATTATCAGGAATCTTCCTAACTAGATTTCTATGCTTTACTTGTGGGTGATTGAATACTTCTTGCAGAGTGTTGATAGGTCCACAAGGGATATCCAATATCTCCAATTGTTCAATCCACCAGGCTGCTGGCTGAGATAGAATGCATTTATTTAAATGCTCAATGAGAGATTCACGATTAATCACCCGCTGCTCGTTGGTTTTGAAGTTGGAATCATCTGCCAACTCTGGTTGCTGAACAAGCCGGCAAAATTTTCTAAATTGAGTGTCATTGCCAATTGCTAGCATTATTATGCCGTCGCTAGTTTTAAAGGTTTGGTAGGGCACGATATTAGGATGGGCATTTCCTTGGCGCTGCGGATTGTTTCCAGTTGCCAAATAGTTCAAACCTTGATTAGCAAGGGTTGCTGCTTGCACATCCAACAAAGCGATATCAATGTATTGCCCTCTGTCAATGTGGTTGCGCGCCATCAAGGCTGCAAGTATCGCATTACAGCAGTAGAGTCCGGTCATTATGTCAGCAAGTGCCACCCCTGCTTTCATTGGCTCCCCATCGGCTTCACCAGTGATACTCATCAGTCCTCCTTCACCCTGTATCATCGCATCATAGCCGGCACGGTCTGATGCAGGACCAGTTTGGCCAAAACCAGTAATGGAACAGTAAATTAAACTCGGATTAAGCGATTTCAGTTTAGGATAATCAAGGCCATATTTGGCAAGGGTGCCAACTTTGAAATTCTCTATAAAGACATCGGCATTTTT
>CAJWTP010000044.1 GCA_913047325.1 uncultured Gammaproteobacteria bacterium | reverse complement strand
TAGCGCCTTCTCATAACTCTTAACGGCGTCATCTAGCTGACCAAGTTCCCTGAAAGCATTGCCGAGGTTATTATGCGCCTCAGCGTAATCTGGGTTAACAGCTAGCGCCTTTTCATAACATTCAACCGCATCATCAAGTTGGCCAAGTTGTTTGAAAATAATACCGAGATTATTATGCGCACGCGAGTAGTCTGGTTTAAGGGTTAGCGCCTTCTCATAACTCTTAACGGCGTCATCTAGCTGACCAAGTTCCCTGAAAGCATTGCCGAGGTTATTATGCGCCTCAGCGTAATCTGGGTTAACAGTTAGCGCCTTCTGATAAGATTCAACCGCAGCGTCCACTTGTCCGAGTCTATGGAGCGCAATGCCGAGGTTATTATGCGCCTCAGCGTAATCTGGGTTAACAGTTAGCGCCTTCTGATAAGATTCAACCGCAGCGTCCATTTGTCCGAGCGCTAAGAGCGTAGAACCAAGGTTATTATGCGCTATATCAAATTCAGGGTTATAAGCTACTGCCCACTCAAAATGATCAGCAGCAGCCTTTAGCTGACTGAGTTCTAAAAAAATATTGCCCAAGTTATTATGCACATTAGGGTACGCATGCTTGCTAGCTAGTGCATTCTCATAAGACTTTATCGCGGCATCCACTTTTCCAAGTTCGCGAAGTATAACACCAAGGTTATATTGAGCTTCAGCGTAGTCTGGCTTAAGAGCTACAGCCTTCTCAAAGCCCTTAGCAGCATCATCCAGTTGGCCGATTTCTTTATAACAAGCACCTCTGATATTGTAGAGTAATGGCTCATCAGGATAGCTCTTGGCTAAGGTCTCAGCGGCATCGAGCGCTTCTTGTATCTGGCCGTTAGAGTAGAGTGCAATAACAGATTGAACTTCTGCCTTTGGCAGGCTTCGCTTATCCTTACCTTGTTTTAATGCCAATAGTGCGTTTTTTGCTTCTTGGTTATTAGGTAAATCTTCAAGAACCGTTTCATAAAGTTTTTGTGCTTCTTCATGTTTACCCTTCTTAGCAATTTTTTTTGCACGATCTAAAAGTCGTTGTGTTTTTACTGTCATTTAAAGTGTCCGTATTGTAGTTAAAGTTGCTTCAGCTTGACGAGGTAGAATCAACAGATAGTTCATTACTTGAATTTTCTACAAAAGCTCAGCCCAATAATTATACATATCAATAGAATATATATTTATTTCTTATAATTGAACCACTATAACTAAAATCTTTCAAAAATCAAAACAATGAATACAATTGTTAGAATCGATAAAATATCTTAGGTATTATCTTGCTTAAAGTAGAAATTAGTATTAACGCAGAAAGAAAATAAAATGTTTAAGTTCTTCACAAGCAAAAAATGGTTTCTCTGGGCCTATCTCGGTTCATTCGTGATTTTATCGTCACTATGGCTGTCAGTACAAATTGATGTAAAGATAAATGAGTGGTTTGGCGGGTTCTACGACATGATTCAAAAAGCCTTAGGAACTCCAAATGCAATCACAATGAACGAGTATTTAGATGGGCTATACAGCTTCGGTAAACTTGCTGCCTTGTGGATTGTATTAGGACTTGCTACCTCATTCCTTACATCTCACTTTTTGTTTAGGTGGCGCACCTCAATGGTTGAGTTTTATCACAGTGTATATGATAAAGCACGCACTATTGAAGGTGCATCGCAACGTGTACAAGAAGACACCATTAGGTTTTCACGGATTATGGAAGGATTAGGAACAAGTTTTATTGAATCAGTCATGGTACTAATTGAGTACTTCCCATTATTGATGGGTCTGTCTGTAGGCATTCCTATTATGTGGTTTGGTGATTGGTCATACGGTTTGGTTTCTGGCGCTCTTATTTGGGCAGTGGGTGGTACAGTTTTAATGATTGGGCTAGCTTGGCTATTAAGACTTGTAGGTATTGAATATGATCTACAAAAGAGGGAGGCAGCTTATCGCAAAATACTTGTTATAGCAGAAGATGATGGAAGTATCAGACCAAAATCATTAGAAGAGCTTTTTGCAGGTGTAAGAAAAATTCATTACAAAAGTTATTTGTTTTATTTGTATTTTAATATCGGAAGGCTTGCCTACCTACAAGCCAACGTTTTGGTTGGATATATTTTCCTAGCTCCGGCCATAGTTGCAGGAGTAATGACGCTTGGAGTCATGCAGCAAATACTTAGAGCATTCGGAAGAGTAGAGGGTTCTCTTCAATATTTATTTAATGCATGGCCAACTATCATTGAACTGGCAAGCGTCTATAAACGTTTAAGAGAGTTTGAAAGAAGAATTATTGCAATTGAATAGTTGAAAATAGAAAAAATTAAACAACCGACTGACCCATTTTAAGTATTTGTCCTGAATGTATTTTTAACTCTGGGGCGCCATCTGGAAGAAGCATAATTACCGTTGAGCCCATATTAAACCGACCCAACTCATCTCCTTTATTAAGTCCAAATTCTTTATCAGTGTAATCATAAGCCTTAACAAACTTGCCATATGGCGGTGTTATTTGACCCTGCCATGAGGTCTGTATAGAACCAACAAAAATTGCCCCTACTAAGACAAATACAACTTCTCCAAAAGAGGCCTTAAAGCGACAAACTAAGCGCTCATTTCGAGCAAAAATTCCCTTAACCTTGTTGACCGTTTTTTGGTTAACAGAAAACAAGTTTCCAGGTATATATCGCATGGAAAGCAACTTGGCATCAAAAGGCATATGGACTCGATGATAGTCTTTTGGTGAAAGATAGATAGTTGAAAATTGACCATTATCAGATTTTGGCACTGATTCATCTGCCAAAAGTTGAGAAACTTCAAAATGATGGCCTTTAGCTTGTATGATTTTTGAATCCTTAATATAGCCAGACTGAGATACAATTCCGTCAACTGGTGAAACAACTAAAGAACCAGAAATAGGCCTTGAATTTGGTTTTAAGCCTCGGGTAAAGAACTCATTAAAAGACAGATAATCATCAATATTAGCGCTTTCAGCTTCTTCTAGATTGACTTGATATTTTTTGATAAACCAACGAGTAAAACTATTTTTAATCCAGACAATTTCGATGCGCGTAAATCGAAACATCAGCTTCGATAAATAATGCTGAGGTATCAAGTATTGAAGAAAAGTCATTTATAGAGCTTTGCTATAATGAAGTCGACTGCAGAGTTGTATTCAATTTCATTTTTTTCAACTTCATTTCTGCCTTTGTACTCGACATTACCATTATCAGCATGGGTATCACTAATAACTATTCGGTGAGGTATTCCCAATAGTTCAGAATCAGCGAACATAATTCCTGCACGCTCTTTGCGATTATCAAGCAGAACTTCAACCCCTTGTTTCAAAAACTTTTCATATAATTCATCGGCCAGATCGCGTACTCTATTTGATTTATTGTAATTAATTGGAACAATAATGAGCTGGAAAGGGGCAATTGCCTCAGGAAAGATGATTCCATTATCGTCGTGATTCTGCTCAATGCTTGCAGCAACAATTCTAGTCACACCAATACCGTAACAGCCCATATTCATATTGACCGCTTTACCATCTTCTCCAATAACATTGGCATTCATTGCATCAGAATATTTTGTTCCTAATTGAAAGATGTGACCGACCTCAATACCTCGCTTAATTTCAAGTTTTCCTTTACCGTCGGGTGAAGGATCACCAGATACAACATTACGCAAATCTACTTCCATAAAGCCGGCTACATCGCGTTTCCAATTCACACCTGTTAAGTGCTTACCGTCCTCATTAGCACCACAAACAAAATCAGATAAACCAGCTGCTGCATAGTCCACAATAATCGGAATTGAAAGTCCAACTAGACCTATAGAGCCAACTGAACAGCCCAATTCTTTTCGAATTTTTTCCTCATCAGCCATTTGCAGTGGTTGCTTGATACCTTTAACTTTTGCAGCTTTAACTTCATTTAATTCGTGGTCCCCTCGCAACACTAGAGCAATGAGTGTGTCGCTTTCACCTTCTACTAGTAGTGTTTTGACTGTCGATTGTGGCTTTATATCAAGTAGCTTACAAACGTCATCTATTGTTTTAACGCCTGGGGTTTCAGCCACTGTCAGTTCTTCTTTTGGAGAATCAGGATCAACAACTTTCAGAGTTTCTGCTCTTTCTAGATTGGCAGCATAGTCTGACCCATCTGAGAAACAAATTACGTCTTCACCGGAATCTGCTAAAACATGGAATTCATGTGAACTGTCACCCCCAATAGGCCCTGAGTCAGCTAAAACTGCTCTATATTCAAGCCCAAGTCTATCAAAAATATTGCAATAAGTTTGATACATAACTTGATAAGTTTCACCCAGCGAAGCCTCATCAATGTGGAACGAGTAAGCGTCTTTCATTATAAATTCACGTGATCTCATAACACCAAAACGTGGACGAATCTCGTCGCGAAATTTTGTTTGTATTTGATAGAAATTTATCGGCAACTGCTTGTAGCTTTTAAGGTATTGCTTGGCAATATTTGTAATAACTTCTTCATGGGTTGGACCCATACAAAAATCCCTGCCATGTCTGTCCTGAAAGCGAAGCAATTCTGGCCCATACTCTTCCCATCTCTCTGACTTCTGCCAAAGCTCTGCAGGTTGTGCAACAGGCATCAATAATTCTTGAGCCAAAGACTTGTTCATTTCCTCACGGATAATTTTCTCAATTTTTTGAATAACTCTGAGTCCTATTGGAAGATATGAGTACAGACCAGAGGCTAGCTTTGAGATTAAACCTGCTCGTATCATTAATTGATGGGAAATGATTTTTGCATCATTAGGCAGTTCTTTGACGGTAGGGATTAATAAATCGCTGCTTTTCATATAAAATAGGTGCTAATTACAATAAATGATTTGATTTTACCCAATGCCTGATTTGCTAATAACTTTATTTATTTGGGTTATTCCTGTGCTATTCGCCATTACTCTTCATGAAGCAGCACATGGTTGGATAGCCAGTAAATTCGGGGATCATACTGCCAGAATGATGGGTAGAGTCACTCTCAATCCGGTCAAACACATTGACCCTGTAGGTACAATTCTAGTTCCTGCAGTATTATTAATGATGCCAGCAGTTGGATTTATTTTTGGCTGGGCTAAGCCGGTTCCGATTAATTTTAATGCCCTTAGGTCTCCCAAATCTGGCATGATTTGGGTTGCACTTGCAGGACCAGGGGCTAACCTTATTATGGCCATCGGCTGGTTACTTATTGCCATTCTATCAATCAATATGAATATACCTATTATGCTAAAAATGGCAGGTGCTGGAATATTTATTAATATATTACTGGCTGTATTTAATCTATTGCCGATTCCACCTCTAGACGGATCCCGAGTCATTAGCGCACTCTTACCAAACCCATTGGCTTATAGATACAATCAATTAGAACAATACGGCTTTTTTATACTAATTGGCCTAATGTATTTTGGAGGTTTTAATTATATAGTTTGGCCAATCGTTGGGCTAGTTTTAAGTTGGATGTCAATACTTTCTCCTTTTGATTTATTTGACTTGATGAATTTTGTATTTTCTTAAGATGAGCAACTAACTTCTAGGTTTTTTGCCCACTCTGGAGCTTTATTTGTGTAACTTTCAAATCCCTTATGTTCATCAAAAGGACTTCTTAATAAGTCAAACAAGATTCCGACTTCATCATAATCACGAAGATCTTCAGCCTTTCTAATAGCAACCTCAGCTAAATAATTCCTTAAAACATATTTAGGGTTGACCGAATCCATTAGTATTCGTCTTTTGTTTGGTTTGGTTTCTTCTTGACTTGACCTTTTATCGTAACTTTCAAACCAAGAGTTAAAGGCATCCCCCATTCCGTGATTTTCAGGATTAGATAACATCTTCATTGAGTTCGGGTAATCCTTTTTATGTAGATACAATAAGCCCAAGTAATCGCTAATCAGTTCATTGTCTTTATCAAAAATCTCGTTCAAACCAAACTTTCTTCTCCCGCACAAACACCGAGCAACTCCTTTTTAGTCAGGTTCAGTTTAAGTTTATTTTTGAGCTCCTCATTGATATGAACTAAATGACTATTGTTAAGCTTTTCAGGTTTAACTTTGGAGTAATACTCTTTACCTAACTCAGCAAATTTAAGAGAGTTTTTCATGTAGTAGTTGATTGACTTGCTTCGGATTGGCTTTGCCTCGGGTTTCTTTCATTACTTGACCAACAAAAAAACCTAACAGTCTTGTATTACCAGACTTAAATTGCTCAACCTGAGATCTATTATTGGCAATAACTTTATCAATAATGGATTCAATGGCAGCGATGTCAGTCATCTGTTTTAAGCCTTGACTTTCAATGACTTCATCAGCATTTCCTTGATCTTCCCACATGGCCCTGAAAACATCTTTTGCAATTTTTCCAGAAATCGTTTCATCTGCAATTCTCTTAACTAAACCAGATAATTCTTTAGCTGATATAGGAGAATTTTGAATATCAATCTGATTTTTTTTAAGGGCTGCTGAGAGCTCACCCATTACCCAATTCGCGGAAAGTTTTGCTTCTGCTTCTTCGTAAAGCATTGATTCAAAGTAATCGGCAAAAGCCTTTTGAGATGTTAAGTTTTCTGCATCATAAGCACTCAAACCAAACTCACTAATAAACCTGGATTTTTTTTCTGTCGGCAGTTCAGGCAAAGCGCTTTTAATTTGCGCCAGTAATTCATCATCAATAACGACTGGCAATAAATCAGGATCTGGAAAATATCTATAATCATTAGCCTCTTCTTTTGAACGCATTGATCGTGTTTCATTTTTTACAGCATCATAAAGTCGCGTTTCCTGAACTACTTTTTCACCATCTTCAAGAAGGTCTTGTTGTCTCTCAGCCTCCAAATTTATGGCTTTTTCAAGGAACTTAAAAGAGTTAATATTTTTTAACTCGGTACGAGTGCCCAGCTCTTTTCTCCCTTTTTGTCTTATCGATACGTTGGCATCGCATCGAAAAGATCCTTCTTGCATATTGCCATCACAAATACCTATATATTGCACCAAGGAGTGAATTTTTTTTGCATAAGCAACTGCCTCTTTAGCGCTTCTCATATCGGGTTCTGAAACTATCTCTAGCAGTGGTGTGCCAGCTCTATTAAGGTCGATTGCTGTATAGTCGTCATACAAGTCATGGATAGATTTTCCTGCATCTTCTTCTAAATGAGCGCGCGTAATGCCGACCATTTTAGTGTCACCATCTTCAGTACTTATCTCAATTTCTCCTTGACCCACTATTGGAATTTCGAATTGAGAAATCTGGTAACCCTTTGGTAGATCTGGATAAAAATAATTCTTTCGTGCAAAAATAGAGTGTTGATTGATTATTGCATTTACAGCCAAACCAAATCTAAGTGCCATACTGACCACTTCTTTGTTGAGTACAGGTAGAACTCCTGGCAAACCTAAGTCTACCGCGCAGGCCTGGGTATTTGGCTCAGCACCAAATACAGTTGAAGCACCTGAAAAAATTTTTGATTTAGTGCTTAATTGAGAATGTATCTCTAGACCAATAACTGTTTCCCAAGGCATATTCAATTCCCTTTATATATTTTCAGGTAAACGAACATGCCAATCAGTTTGTGTTTGAAATTGATGAGCGGCGTTTAACAAGACTTCTTCAGACCAATGATTACCAATCATCTGAAGACCGACAGGTAAATTGTTAGAAAATCCCGCTGGAATACTCATTCCTGGAAGACCAGCCAAATTTGCAGAAAGTGTATAAATGTCTGCCAAATACATCGAAACTGAATCTTTTATTGCACCTAACCCGAATGCCGGTGTAGGTGAAACAGGTCCCATTATCACATCCACCTTCTGAAATGCTCTTTTGAAGTCTTCACTAATCAGGTGTCTTACTTTTTGCGCCTTAAGGTAATATGCATCATAATAGCCCGCTGAAAGTGCATAAGTGCCAATCATAATTCGACGCTTAACTTCTTCCCCAAAACCTTCAGAACGTGACCTAAGATACAAGTCATCTAGGTCTTCAGGGTTATCGCAACGATAACCATAGCGTACACCGTCTAAACGAGACAAATTAGATGAACATTCACAAGGTGCAACAATGTAATAGGTTGGTATAGCGAAAGCTGAATTGGGGAGCGATATCTCCTCAACATTGGCACCCATGGATTCAAATTCTTTGATAGATTGTAAAATAACTTTTGCAACACTGTCATCTAACCCCTCAGAAAAGAACTCCTTAGGAAGGCCAATCTTTAAACCCTTGATAGAATTGTTCAAATTTTCAGTGTAATCAGGAACATCTTTATTTGCACTCGTTGAGTCCTTATCGTCGAAACCGGCCATAATATTCAAAACTAATGCGGCGTCCTCAGCACTTTGGGTCATCGGACCAGCTTGGTCAAGGCTTGAAGCATAGGCTATCATGCCATATCTTGAGATTCTTCCATAGGTTGGTTTTAGTCCGGTGATACCACAAAGGCTTGCCGGCTGTCGGATACTTCCACCAGTATCCGTTCCAGTAGCGAAAGCTGATAAACGAGCTGCTACAGCTGCTGCAGAACCTCCTGAGGAGCCGCCAGGAACCTTTTTTTTGTCCCAAGGATTTTTAACTGGGCCATAGTATGAATTTTCGTTTGAAGAGCCCATAGCCAGCTCATCCATATTTGTCTTGCCCAACATGACCATACCTTCCATGTTTAGTTTATGACTTAGGGTCGCATCGTAAGGCGAAATGAAAGGGTCAAGTATCTTTGAGCCAGCCGATGTTTTAACACCTTTAGTGCAAAATATATCTTTGTGTGAATATGGAATACCAGTCAAAACATCAGCATCTCCTTTTGTCAGCCTGGAGTCAGCCTCTCTAGCCTGAGACAAAGCCAAATCTTCAGTCACAGTGATAAATGCATTGAGGTCAGAACGATCAATTCTCTTGAGATAGTGCTGGGTAAGTTCAACAGATGAAAAATCTCTATTTTTCAACCCTTTAGACAGTTCGGCTACAGATAATTTATGCATCATCACTCAATCACGGTTGGTACAAGAAAATGTTGCTTTCCAGTTTTTGGTGCAATTGCTTGAAATTCCTCCGATAAATCAGTCTCGCTGACCACATCTTCTCTTAAACGTTGTGACATGTCTAGTGGGTGCGCCATCGGCTCGACATGCTCAGTATCAATCTCGTTTAGCTCAGCCATTAAGTTGAGAATGTTGTTAAGTTCAGCTGTGGTTTGTTGAACCTCAGAATCATCAATTTTGAGTCTGGCAAGTTGGGCAATCTCTTTGACTTGTTTTTTATCTAATGACATAAATAAGATTAATTAAGAATGACAAAATTCCGATAAAACTTGGTTTAGGTTTTCTTCAGAGTAGTCTTGTGAAATATATGCATTCCCTAAATACAAAAACAACACAAGACGTATATTACCATCGATGACCTTTTTGTCGAGCGACATTGCATTGTATAGTTGTGTTGCAGTAATGTTGTATTTTCCTATACTACAAGGCAATCCCGCCAAAGTAAGAATACTTTTAACCCGGTCTACATCTTCTACCGATAAGTTTCCTTCAAGTTGAGAAAGTTTAGCTGCCATATACATACCAATCGCAACCGCTTCTCCATGTAAATAAGTGCCATAGCCTAAAGCGTTTTCAATGCCGTGCCCAAAGGTATGACCAAGATTTAACAGTCTTCGCACACCGCTCTCACGCTCGTCTACAGAGACAATTTCTGCTTTTTCTGCACAACAACGATAAATAGCATCAATAAGTAACTCTTTGTCTTCCTGGTGAAGTCCTCCCTTTATTGAATCAATATTTTTTTCAAGGTCTGAAAGAAAATCAATATTACCTAACAAGGCGTACTTGATTACTTCGGCCATTCCTGCTGAAAACTCACGAATAGGTAAAGTATCCAATGTATCTATGTCAATAATAACCGCTCGGGGCTGGTGAAATGCGCCAATCATATTTTTGCCTAAAGCATGATTTACACCGGTCTTGCCGCCTACACTAGAGTCGACCTGAGAAAGCAAGGTAGTGGGAATTTGAATAAAGTCAACCCCGCGCTGATAGGATGCTGCTGCGAATCCTGTTATATCACCAACAACGCCTCCACCCAATGCAATCAATGTCGCACTACGGTCAAACTTCGCCTCCAGTAGAGCGTCAAATATAGAATTAACCGTTTCCAGAGTTTTATGTCGCTCTCCATCGGGAAGAATGGCCACCTGAACTTCGAAATTACTGAGTAAATTTTTAACTTTCTCTAAATAAAGAGGCTCTATTGTTGTATTGGTGACAACCATCACCTGTTGACCAGAAATATGTTTCTCGAGGCATGACTTATCTGACAGCAAATCATTCCCAATATAAATAGGATAAGATTTATTGCCAAGCTCTACATTAAGAATTTTTTGTATATTTGACATTATGCAAATACCCTCAACTCTCCTTCACCTGCCACATTTTCAATACAGCGTCCGCACAAATCTTTATGTATATCATGTTCACCAATTTCTTCACTGTGGTGCCAACAACGAACGCATTTTTGATGGCCACTCTTATTAACCATTATAGCTAATGACTGATCAATATCAGTAGCCTCATTTGGCTTGTCTGCTAGTGAATGAATTCTGGCGTCTGAAGTAATAAAAACGAACCTTAACTCATTTCCCAGTTCTCGGAGCGCTTGATATTTCTCATCGTCACAATATATATCCACTTCGGCATCAAGCGATGAGCCTATCACCTTGTCACGGCGCATCTCTTCGAGTTCTTTACGTAGATGTACATTAACATCTCTGGCAGTATCGATTGCACAGCTATGAAAGTCTCCAACTAGACCTTCATACCAGGTCTGCAAAAATACACTCTCATTTTTAGCACCAGGAAGATACTGCCAAACCTCCTCGGTAGTAAATGAGAGAACTGGACTGAGCCATCTCACCATCGCGTGAGCAATATGATACAAAGCACTTTGCGCTGATCTACGTGCTAAAGAGTTGGTTTGTGTAGTGTATTGCCTATCCTTGATGATATCCAAATAAAAACCACCCAAATCATTGGTACAAAAATTCAATATCATTTTCATTAAATGATGAAAGTTATATTCCTCATAGTCATTAACAACTTGGGATTGAAGTTCAGCTGTTTTTGAAACAATCCATTGGTCAAGAACCAGCATTTTATCGACACTTAAGAGGTCATTATTAGGGTCAAATCCTTGCATATTTGCCAACATAAAGCGCATCGTATTACGGATACGTCTGTAACTATCTGCACTTCTCTTAAGGATTTCGTCAGAAACCGTCATCTCGCCAGAATAGTCAGTACTCCCTATCCATAGCCTTAAAATGTCTGCACCTAAGGTGTTAACCACTTTTTGTGGTGGAATCACATTACCCAAGGATTTACTCATTTTATGGCCATTTTGATCGACCGTAAAACCATGGGTTAGTACCTGTCTGTATGGCGCCCTGCCATTAATCGCACAGGAAGTAATTAGTGAAGATTGGAACCAACCCCTATGTTGGTCTGAACCCTCAAGATACATGTCAGCAATGTCACTTAAATAGTCGCTATTTTTTAAGACCGCAAAGTGGCTCACTCCAGAGTCAAACCAGACATCTAGCGTGTCGGTAGTTTTTTCGTATTCAGAGGCTTCAGAGCCTAGCACATCTTCAACCTTTAGACTAAACCAGGCCTCTATGCCGCCCTTTTCTATCCTTTTAGCCACAGCTTCAAAAAGAGACTCGGTGTCTGGGTGAAATTCACCAGTTTTTTTATTGATAAAAAGAGTAATAGGCGAACCCCAAAACCTCTGCCTGGAAATACACCAGTCAGGACGATTGCCGACCATCAATTCGATCCGCTTTTGACCCCAGCTCGGTATCCATTTAACGTTAAGTATCTCAGCATTAACTGTATCTCTTAAGTTATTTTGAGTCATAGAGACAAACCATTGTGGTGTCGCTCTAAATATGACCGGCGTCTTGTGTCTCCAGCAATGCGGATAAGAGTGAGTCATTGACTTGTGACTTACGAGTGTATTATTCTTTTTCAATAATTCAATGATGGTCACATTTGCTTTAAAAATAAACTCTCCAGCTACGTGTTCTGTATTCTCTATAAATACCCCCTTGCCATCAACAGGGCAATCAACTGGTAGGTTGTATTTGAGACTAACAATGTAGTCATCCTGGCCATGGGCAGGGGATGTGTGAACCGCTCCAGTACCGGTTTCAGTGGTTACATGTTCTCCCATAATCACAGGAACTTGCCTGTCGTAAAATGGATGTTGCAGCATAACACCTTCAAGATCCGAACCTTTATATATTTTGTCTGATTTACCCACAGCTTGAACATTGAACCTCTCTAAAGCATCTTCATATAACTCTTCTGCCAGAAGATAATAGTGATCTCCCAGATCAACCAGAACATAGCTAAGGTCAGGGTGCAGGGCAACTGCTTCGTTGGCAGGCAAAGTCCAAGGGGTTGTAGTCCAAATAATAACGGAGACCGGTTTTTTCACGCCAAATACAGCAGAATCTAGAACTTCAAAAGCAACATCAACTGTGTCAGACTCTTTGTCTTTGTATTCTACTTCTGCTTCTGCTAACGCTGAAGAACATTCGGTACACCAGTGAACAGGCTTATAGCCCTTTGTAAGGTGTCCATTCTTTATAATCTTACCAACAGAGCGAACAATATCTGCTTCATACTTGAAGTCTTTTGTTAGGTATGGATTGTCCCAGTCGCCTATAATTCCTAGACGCTTGAAATCGACCTTCTGGTTTTCGATTTGTTGGTCAGCGTATTCTCGACAAGCGGCACGGAAATCATCGGCATTAATTTTATGGCCTACCTTTCCCTTCTTTTTTTCAACGTTATGTTCAATTGGCAATCCATGGCAATCCCAACCAGGCACATATGGGGCGTCAAATCCAGATAGAGTTTTGCTTTTAACAATTACATCTTTAAGGACTTTGTTAACAGCATGACCAATATGGATATCGCCATTTGCATATGGAGGGCCGTCATGAAGAACGAATATAGGGTTTCCTTTAAATCTCTGACGAATTTGCTGATACAAATCCTTATCATGCCATTCATCTAGAAAACCGCCCTCACGATTTGCAAGATTGGCCTTCATTGGAAAGTCTGTGGCAGGTAAATTTAAGGTGGACTTATAATCTGACATTAGCTGACAAAATAATTCTCGATAAACCCGCCATTATACTGCAACAGCAAGGTTTATTGAAATTGAAAATCTTCCCTAAACGAAGCTTTATTTCATGCAAATTAGCTGTATTATTCCTTAAGGTTGACTAAATTTAGTAACGCCTTGACCTGCTTAGGCTTCAGGTATTCTGACTGGTTAGCGCGCAAGTTCTCTGGCAAACGAATATCGCCAAACCTAATTCGAATCAAACGTGATACTGTAAATCCTAAAGCCTCCCAAAGCCTTCTAACTTCGCGCCTTTTCCCTTCCCTCAGAACAACCCTATACCATCGATTTGCACCAGCTCCGCCACCCACTGTTAGTTTATGAAATTTTGCCACGCCGTCTTCAAGCTTAACCCCGCTGGTCAACTTATTGATATCTTCCTTCTCAACTTTCCCTAAAACACGAACCGCATATTCTCTGTCTACTTCTGAGCTGGGATGCATTAACCTGTTGGCAAGCTCCCCGTTATTAGTAAACAGCAATAATCCTGATGTATTGAGGTCAAGCCTGCCAACCATTATCCAGCGCGTGTTTTTTGGCAACAATTCAAAAACACTTTTTCGACCCTCTTCATCTTTTGTCGAACAGATAATGCCGGCCTGCTTGTTAAGAATTAATACCTTTGTTTCATCCTCAACAAAACGCTTCAAGTTAATTAGCTGACCATCTATTCGAACTTGGTCGTCTAAGGTTGCCTTATCTCCAATCTGGACTTTTTTACTGTTGAGTGTTACTCTGCCTTGCTCAATTAATTTTTCGGCCCAACGCCTCGAGCCATAACCCGCATTGGCAATCAGTTTTTGTAGTCTCTGCGACATTCTTGATGGCTATGGTTTGCTTGCCTTAGTAGGTCAAACCCATCGCGTCTCGTACTTCTTGCATTGTCTCTTTGGCGACGCTACGAGCACGTTCAGAGCCGTCAAATATAATCTCTTGAATCAAGTTAGGTTCTGACTTATATTTTTCGATACTCTCTTGAATGGGTTTTAATTCAGCAACAATAGAGTCGATTACTGGCCTCTTACATTCAATACAACCCATTTTGGCGCTCTTACAACCATCTACAACCCAGTCAAGCTGATCTGGAGTACTATAAATCTCATGTAAATTCCAAACTGGACATTTATTAGGATCCCCGGGATCAGTTAGACGGACGCGTGCAGGGTCTGTGACCATTTTATTAACTTTTTGTTCAACCTCACTATCTGAGTCTCTCAAAAAGATACCGTTGTTATAGGACTTAGACATTTTTTGACCATCCAGCCCTGGCATTTTGGAGT
>CAJWTP010000043.1 GCA_913047325.1 uncultured Gammaproteobacteria bacterium | reverse complement strand
CATTGATGACATTGGCCATAGCCACCACAAAGAGAACGTATAGCAACGCCTGCGTCTTGCGCAACTTGAAGCAAGGTTTCTCCTTGCTCGCTTCTATATTTCAAGCCTGAAGGTGTAAAATAAATTTGCTGAGTCTCGTCCATAACTATACATCCCCCTCTATTTTGCTATCGCCATAACCCTCAGATTGTGGCTCGTTGGGATTAATTTCGTAATAACAACCCTTCTCCTCGGTGAATATATGGTGCCATACACCTAAACCTTTAGCGTCCTCTAAGCTCCCCGCCGTTACGCTAATCGTCGGCCTAGTATCGTTTTGCCAAAACATATGCGCGCCGCAATTATCACAAAAGCCATGTCGTGAACCTTTATGCGTATAGAACCATTTAATTTTACCTTTGATTTTTATTTTATCTCTTTTTGTCTGACAAGCAGCCATATAGTGGCCTGTCATCTTGCGACATTGCTCACAATGGCAATACGAAACATCCGCCAAGTCAAATGCCTCATAGGTAGTCTTACCACAAACGCAAGAACCTTTATATTTAACTGAAGCCATCTGCAACCAACTTAGGTACGCCTTCTGCGACGTCGCCCTTCACGAGATGAACCATCCGCTGCAGAGGGTTCTCTATAATTAGAAATCCAGGAGCTGCAGCCATCATCAACCCCGGTCAATACATTCGCAGCCCTGATCGCCTGAACGAGCTCCGGATGAAGCGGATTGACTATCGCTGACGTCATTCCTGCAACTATCGACATCGGCAAAAAGGCACTGTTAATACCGTTACGTTGCGGCAAACCAAAACTCACATTCGAAGCCCCGCAGGTTGTGTTCACCTTTAGCTCAGAGCGCAGCCTGCGAACTAAATCAAAAACCTGATTGCCTGCCTGTGAGATCGCCCCGATAGGCATAACCAACGGATCTACAACCACATCTTGGGGCTTGATGCCATAATCGGCCGCATGCTCGACAATTTTTTTTGCCACTTTAAACCTCTCGTTCGGATCCTGATTAATGCCAGTCTCGTCGTTCGAGATAGCGACAACAGCAGCCTCGTATTTTTTCACCAAAGGCAGGACGCGCTCCAACACTTCGGTCTCGCCTGTAGTTGAATTAACCAATGCACGGCCTTGATAAGCCGCGAGACCAGACTCGAGCGCTTCTATGATTGAAGAGTCTATACATAAAGGCACATCAACGACCGACTGAACACGGCGTATAGCTTCAGCCAGTATAGCTGGCTCGTCTGCAAGAGGGATCCCGGCATTGACGTCGAGCATTTGAGCGCCCGCTGAGACTTGCGCAATGGCATCCGCCTCAACCCGCGAATAATCTCCAGCCTTCATTTCTGCGGCAAGGATTTTTCTACCGGTTGGGTTGATACGCTCTCCAATCATTACAAAGGGCTGTCCAAAACCAATCGCAACCTCTTTTGTTGCTGACGATAAGATTGTAGTTGTCATTCTTTAATTTACTCCGTATATTATTAATAATTATCTTTAGGTGACCACGGCTTTCTGCCATCCAGAACTCCAGAATTTTTCACCATTTGTGCAACGTATTGCTCTTGCTTATATGCCATCACGTGCACGCCGCTTACACCATCAATTTCTTTGACCTGCTGCATCAACTCAGTACAAATTAATTGGCCCTCCTTTTTTTGGTCGTCTGCACCTTCTAAACGCTTAATGATTTCATCGGGTATATAAACGCCTGGAACATTATTTTGTATCCATCTCGCTGTACGAGCAGAAGCCAAAGTACCAACCCCGGGCAAGAAGAACGCCCTTTCCGTTAAACCCCTGTCAACAACCTCTAACATAAACTCTCTCAACATCGGTAAGTCAAAGCAATACTGCGTCTGAATAAAACCAGCCCCAGCCGCAATCTTTTTTTCAAGTTGCAACACTTTTGATTTAACAGGTGGTGCGAAAGGATTAATAGTGCTACCTGCAAACATTTTTGGAGGCTTTGAGATAGTCCTGCCACTTAAAAATACAGACTCGTCACGCATTTTTTTAATGGTTGTCAGTAGCGAAACACTGTCAAGGTCAAACACTCTTTTTGCTTCAGGATGGTCTCCAGACACAACATCGTCACCTGTCAAAGCTAGGACATTACAAATTCCTAATGCTGCAGCACCCAACAAGTCACCTTGGATAGCTATTCTATTTCTATCACGGCAAGAGATCTGATAAATTGGAGAGTAGCCAATATAGCTAAGTAATGCACATACTACAACACTCGACATATGGCAATTCGCTCCTGAACCATCTGTAGCATTGATAGCATCTACATAATCATCAAACAATGAAGCTTGTTTATAGACCTCCTCTCTATCAGTTGAGTCTGGTGGCGAAAGTTCGGTTGTCACAGCAAACTTCCCACTCTTTAAAACCCTCTCAAATCTTCCGCGCGAGACGTGGCCCTCCAACTCCGGTAATGGATCTCCAGGATGGTATACGTATTCTTGATTGTCTTTGTCTGTCTTACTCATTAGTATTTCAAATAAATTTTATTTACCTTCTTTAGCTAAACGAATCCAAGCACTTGTGTCTTTATGGTCATTATTAACCGCAAACTGTATCTCCTGAATTTTTGTATTATTTTTCATCTTTATTGAGCCATTCCAAGCTTCCACCCATACACACTTCATGTCTGGCTTAACTTCACAGTTTCCGTTCTCACGGACACCTCCACAGGGCCCGTTCCTGAGTGTTTTTGGACAATTCATTGGACACGTCATACCTGTTGTTGATAAGACACAATTGCCACACATTTGACAGTCGAACATAAACCCCTTAACCTTTTTTTCAACCCAAGTAATGGGCCTATCAAGCTTGTCTCGAGTCAACATATTCACCCCCCGAAGTAGGGACAGAATAATTGGCGATGAAGCGTTATATAGCGCTTCATAGAATCTCGCATGCTTAGCTGCAAATAATCTCGCTTTATACATCCTACTTCTCTTCTTTTATCAAGTGCGTTACTTCAATTTCATCAAATACGCAATCTAGAGATCCAGTGCCAACCAGCCTGTACTCGTAATCAAATCCAAAATCTTTTGCATACTGTTCAGCTTCTCTATTCCATTGCTCGTTCTCAATCTGAGCTAAATAAACTAATTTATTGTAATTCGCAAAATATTCCTCAAACAACTCTGGGTGTCGATCGAGGCCAAGCCCTTTAATCATAATTCTTTGAAAATTTTTTACCAAATAATCTGTTAAATAAAAAGTACCTAGCTCTTCTTCAGTCATCTTATTAAAGGTTTCAGAACCAGCAAAAAACTCATAACAATGCGCGCCATCAATCCTTTTTGCATTGTATTTTTCCAAAACTCTATCGAGCTCTCCTCCCGTACCACAATCAGCATAAGCAATATAAATCTCTTCGTACATATCACCGTACAAAAACAAATATTCATCCACGCCTGGCGCTATCAATTGTGGTGAATTATGCCAGCTGGCTGGGAGACACTGCAATTTGACTTTATCAGATAAACCAGGATTTTGCTCTATCAGTCTGAGCAGGTCATACACAAGCGCCCCACAACCTAAAACCAATCTTCTTTTAGTTTTATCTGAGGTTTTGTTATCTGTGACCACGCTTTTTTCCCAAGCCGCGCACATACTCTTCCGCCATCTCGGCGCTCCGTGCAGCATCACGACCATAGGCAGGCACACCTATCGCGTCAGCGAATTCTTGGTTTAGTGGTGCTCCACCACACATAATATGGACATCTTTACGTAAACCGCGCTTCTCCATTTCTTCAACCACAACACCCATATATGGCATCGTTGTGGTGAGAAGGGCAGACATACCTACAATCACAGGCTCGTGCTCATCGATTGCCGCCAAATAGTTTTCTACCGGGTTGTTGATCCCTAAATTAATTACCTCAAAACCTGAACCTTCACACATCATAGAAACTAATTTTTGACCAATATCATGAATATCACCCTTAACGGTGCCAATTACAAACTTGCCTAAAGAGGTATCTTCTGAAGATTGAGCAAGAATTGGACGTAAGATATTCATACCGCCTTTCATAGCGCCAGCACACTTGAGAACTTCAGGAACAAACAAGATGCCATCCCTAAAATCTATGCCCACTATTTTCATTCCACCAACAAGCGCATCGCCAAGCACGTCATTGGCGTCCCAACCACGATCTAAGAGAATTTTTGTACCCTCTGTAACCTCCTCATCAAGACCATCATATAGATCATCCTGAATCTGCTCTACCAGCTCCTTGTCGTCCAAATCGTTTAGATCAAAATCATCTTCTTCGCTCATCACGCACCCCTTTATATGGAACTTAATATTTGGTTGTAAAAAATGCGGAACGATACCTTGTATTATTTTTAATGTCAATCATTTAATTTGTATTTTTTTTGTGTCTTTATTTGCTTAGCCTAATATATACGATAAGCGATTGTAATTTAAGATAAATTTGAAGTTCTTTGGACTAGTAAAATAATGTTATTCTATCGCACTCATAAAGTTTTGATAAATTGTTCTTGCGCACCTCATGCATTCATTTATATTGGCATTTGTTTCTGTCTTCATACTATCTAATGCCCCCTCACCTAGCGCCGATCTTAAGGCCTCAGCGTAGGCAGGAACAGCACCCCAATTATCTACCGTATCAGGCTCGATTTCGACATGATATTGCATCGACCATGCATTTGTACCAATTCTCATTGCCTGCACTGAACAAATATCGGATTTAGCTAATATTATTGCTCCTTCTGGCGCCTGTGCAACACGTACCGAATGCCACTGCAAACATTGTTGCTTGACTGGTGTGCCCTGAAAAAGCGGGTCAGCCCTGCCTTCTTCCGTTAACTCAACTTCTAGCACTCCAATTTCCGGCGTTTTTTGTGGACCACAAGTTCCACCCAAAGCGTCAGCCAAAAGCTGGTGGCCTAAACACAAACCCAGATAGGGCTTTCCTAAATCTCTCACCCAATGACGTATAGCAGCTTTTTCATCTACCAACCAAGGACATTCTTCAATGTCCCAAACATCCATAGGTCCGCCCATAATCCAAAGCGCATCATAATTGTCTAGATTAGGGATTGGCTCTCCACGATGTAAATTAACAGCATCCCATTTAATTTTATCTTCTGCTAGAAATTGTCTGAGGGAACCTGGATGTTCACAGTCGATATGCTGGAAAACAAGTAAACGCATCCTAATCTCCGATTTATTTCCTGAATTGCAAATAAATATACCACTTTACTGTCATTCCTTAGTTATATAAATTATCAGGATATTCACTAATTAGAAATAATAATTTAGCTATACTGACGCAATTTGTTGAGCAAAATATAAGATGAGTCAATACAAAAAATTATTGAGTTTTGCTATTATTGCGGCAAGCGCGCTTTTGGCGATAAACTTTGGATTCAGATCCTCCCTAGGTCTATTCTTGAAACCTGTCTCGGAATCATTCGGATACGGCCGTGAAATTTTTGCTTTCTCACTTGCATTACAAAATCTTTTTTGGGGCTTGTTCCAACCTCTGGCTGGTGCCATTGCAGACAAGTACGGAACTGCTAAAGTAATCATCTTAGGCTCATTGCTTTACGCCCTGGGACTCTATATTACGGGAACTGCGGATGGTTTTATCGACCTTCATCTAGGGGCAGGCATCTTGATAGGAATGGGTATTTCGGGAACCGGTCTAGGGGTTGTACTTCCAGCTATGGCAAGAATGGTTAGGCCTGAAAAACGTGCCTTTGCCTTAGGCATAGGAACCGCTGCAGGTTCAGCTGGGCAGTTCCTATTAATACCCGTAGCGCGAGAATTTCTTGTGACATATGGCTGGCAGATGGCACTAGTAATAATGGCAGTCGCTTCACTTTCAATGATACTTTTCACGCCCGTATTTAAAGATGATAAAAAAACTGACACTAAAACAGATGCCGAATCCGAACAAAACCTAAGAGAGGCACTTAGGGAGGCCTCCAAGCATTTCCATTACTGGCTCCTTATTGCGGGCTTTTTTGTTTGCGGCTTTCAACTGGCCTTTATCACTGTCCATATGCCTTCCTATTTAGCAGACAAGGGTTTTGACAGTTCGGTTGCTGCAGCAAGCTTATCCATTATTGGGTTATGTAATATTGCTGGATCGCTTGCTGCTGGTCATCTTTCAGGAATCTATTCAAAGAAATGGATCCTAGCCTTTATCTATGGAGCAAGGTCGATAGTCATTGTGTTATTTCTTGTTTTCCCTATTTCTCTTTTTTCGGTTTATGCGTTCTCTTTTGCCACCGGATTTCTCTGGTTGGCGACTGTTCCTCCGACCTCGGGTCTGGTGGCACAAATGTTTGGCCTAAGATATATGGGGACACTTTATGGCATTGTATTTCTAAACCACCAGATTGGCTCATTTACTGGTGTATGGCTTGGGGGCTACTTGTTTGATACTACTGGCTCCTATAATCAGGTATGGTGGTGGGCTGCTATAATCGCTGCAATTACGGCGATTATCCATATATTTATTGATGAACGTCCTGTTGAAAGATTAAGGCATGCTGCCAAGGTTATATAGATAGCTTATTTATTTGCCGTATTATGATAATAATGCAACACTCTTGATTTGTGCATAGAGTTTTTTGCCAACCTTTAAATCTAGTTGTTGCGCTGATTTTCTAGTGATACATGAGAGCAATAAATCATTGCCGACCCTAAGCTTCACTAATACTTGGGCATCACCCTCATCTGCAATTTCATCGACAATAACAGGCAATATATTCAGAATACTTGTTTCACTTTGCTGATGAATAGTTAGACTCACATCGCGCGCCTCAATTCTAATCCTTACCCTGTCGCCCTTAGATAATTGCTTTCTTGGAACAGTAAATCGTCCACCAGAAAAATCGATATAAGTTAGCTTATAGTTCTCATCATACTCACCTACTATTGCTTGAATAAGTGAAGCCGCTCTCTCTCCGTGAGATAGGGTTAAATCAAGCCTGGTAAGCATTTCTGCAATTTCACCACTAGCCGAAACCTTGCCTCCATCAAGCAAAATCAATTGATCGGCAAGATATGCAACCTCATCAACAGAATGAGTGACATAGATTATAGGGATGTCCAGCTCGGTATGTAATAGCTCTAGAAATGGGAGTATTTCTTTTTTATGTTTTTCTCCAAGTGATGCTAAAGGCTCGTCCATCAACAGTATTTTTGGAGCAGATGACAATGCTCTTGCGATCGCCACTCTTTGGCGCTCTCCTCCAGATAGTTCAGCAGCTTTTCGATTAAGTAGATGATCTATTTGGAGTAGCTCTATTGCCTTCTCCATAACTGACTGATCGGATATCTTAGAGCGTTTATAGCCATATTCTATGTTGCCTCTAACACTGAGATGTTGGAATAAACTAGGCTCTTGAAAGACATATCCTATTGAACGTAGATGGGTAGGTAAAAAATGTTTTTCACTCTCCCAAATTGCGTCACCTACTTTCAAATAGCCGTTATTTTTTTCAAGTCCTGCAAGTGCTCTTAATAGTGTTGTCTTGCCTGAACCTGAAGGTCCGAAAATAGCAGTAATTCCTTTCAAAGATATGGATAAATCAACATCTAAAGAAAAGTTAGAGTGAGTAGTTTTTAATCGACACTCGATACCCATCAATCACCCCCTTTAAATAAGGAAAATCTACGATTCAAACTATAGACAACAACCAACGTGATAAAAGATGCCAACAACAATCCACCTGCAAGCCAATGAGCATTGCCGTATTCTAAGGCCTCAACATGGTCATAAATTGCAATCGAAAGCACCTGAGTCTCTCCAGGAATATTGCCTCCAATCATCAAAACAACTCCAAACTCACCTATTGTGTGAGCAAAACCAAGCACCGCAGCAGTAACAAAGCCTGTTCGAGCCAGCGGTACCGCAACAGTAAGAAATCGATCAACTGGTGTTGCCCCAAGTGTGGCAGCAACTTCCATCGGACGAGAGCCAATGCTTGAAAATGCATTTTGCAGCGGCTGAACCACAAAAGGCAATGAATATATAACCGAACCGACAACCAAACCTGCAAAAGTAAAGGCCAACGGTTGACCACTAATCCACTGTGAAATCTCACCCAAAGGACCATTTGAACCAAGTGCAATTAATAAATAAAAACCCAGTACAGTTGGCGGCAGGACAAGGGGCAAAGCGATTAAAGCCTCAAGCAATGCTTTTAGCTTCCAACGTGTACGTGAAAGCCACCAGGCTAGTGGGGTACCAAACAACAAAAGAATCACTGTACTTATAGCTGCCAGTTTTAGAGTGACAATCAGAGCATTTAAATCAAATTCATTTAACATTATGGTAAGCCATATCCAGATTCATAAATAATACTTAAAGATTCATCGCTTTTAACAAAGGATAGAAACTCTCTCGCCAGGGCGCTGTCCTTTAATAGCACTGCTTGCTGTTCAATTGGCCTATAAATTGACTGCGGCACTTCCCAGAACGAGCCACCAGTAGTGTGATCGGGGGTCCTAATTTGTGAATAAGCAACAAACCCTAGTTTAGCATTACCGCTACTAACAAACTGGAATGTCTGGGCAATATTTTCACCTCGCACCAGCCTTCCTTTCAAACTTGCCCAAATTTTAAGTGACTTTAAAACTTCTTCAGCAGATTTTCCATATGGCGCAAGTTTAGGATTGGCTATTGCCAAATATCGAAAATCTTTCTTACTAAGCACCTTTCCTTGTAAGTCAACATAGTTATCTATAGGACTCCAAAGAACTAACTTGCCCAGAGCATAGGTAAACCTCGTTCCAGAGTCGACCTTCCCTTCTTGCTCCAATAATCTTGCTCGCTCGGTGTCTGCTGAAAAAAATATGTCAAAAGGCGCACCATTGATAATCTGCGCGTAATGTTTGCCTGAAGAGCCAGGAATTAGTATCACTTTGTGTTGCTGACCTGAAGAACTAACTGTTTTTAACTCAAAGTGTTCTGCAATAACCTTAATGGTTGAATAAAAGTTGCTCGCCACAGCGACACGAAGTTCATCGGCAAGTAACCCTCTTGGACATAAAACGAGGAGAAAAGCCAGTAAAAACAAACTCAATAAATTTATCTCTGCTTTTTGCAAAAAAATATTCAATTTAATTCCTTATGACGTCGTTCCTATAAAGTAAGAATTTACTGACATAGACCATATATTTTGGATTTTGACCAACTTAACATGTATCATGTCGTATTGCTAAGGTTAATACATAAAAACATAATAGAATATTATTATAAAAGAAAAGCAAATTCCTATTACAATGTAAATCGATGAAACTAAAAACGATACTACTCACTTTAACACTTGTTATTGGAATTAGTAATACCTCTTTTGCCGACTTCAATGATGGGCTAACTGCCTATAATTCAGGTGATTACACTAAAGCATTCCAAGAATGGCAAACCCTTGCTGAGGATGGCCAAGTAAGGGCACAATACAATGTGGCTTGGATGTATGCATATGGTGTCGGCACCTTGAAAGATTATGATGCCTCGGTTGCTTGGTATAAGATAGCAGCGGAACAGGGTTATGTTCATGCACAATACAACTTAGCGAACATGTATCTCAGAGGCGACATAAGGAATGATCAAGAGGCGGTGTACTGGTTCCGAAGAGCTGCCGAACAGGGCGACGCTCCGGCTCAATACAATCTCGGCCTAATGTACGCTAACGGCAAGGGCGTAACAAAAGATATGACTCAATGCAAAAAATGGATAAAGAAGGCCGCTGAAAACAACGATGCCAAAATCCGAGTACTCGCTGAAACTTTCTGGAACGAACAAGAACTTGAAAAGTACTAAACAATAAATTCAGCCACATAAGCTAATAAAAATTACCCAAACTATTTTAATTGGGGTTAAGTCTTTATAGCAACTACCGAACAAGATTCAATACTCGCTTTTTCAGCCTCAATGATTGCAATAGATTCAGCTGCCTGATTTAATAAATCGATATCGGTACTTTTGTCGGTCATAATCTCATCAACAAATGCCTGTATTTCATATTCATACCCCATCCCCTCACTGAGTTTAACCAGTTCGGGCTCATGACCTGATTGAAACACCTTCAGGGTCTCATCTTGATCCAACAAATAGCAAGCCGTCGCCTTTTCAAAGTTTGCTGTATAAGACATATTAAACCCATAGCCTTCCTGCATAGTCCAAGTACCCTCAGCAATGACCAGTGGATTTATTTTATTGCCGCTATAGATGTAGTTAGTTGCAACATGATCAATCCCGCCACTCGGCCCTTTATAGCCCTGACTAAAAACTGCATCAGGAACACCAAAACAACAGTTTATAAAATCTGTATCATGAATATGAAGGTCCAATAGGGCACCGCCACACTCTTCCTCACTGCTATAGAATAAACCACCCGGATGGTTGGTTTGTCTTTTGCAGCTTAATGAAAGGCATCTACCATACCTTTTATCGTCAATAACTTTCTTTAGCCAAACCCAGGCTGGCCAATAACGCAAACACATTGCCGACATAATATTCTTGGAGGAGTTTTTCGCTAAACTCACTATTTGTTGAGCCTCCGAATAGGTTCGCGCTAATGGCTTCTCTACCAAAACATGTTTACCTTTTGATAGTGCTTCTTGGACAAAATTGAAATGCAAATTTGTTCCAACACAAACATCTACAAGGTCAACATTTTTATCCTTAATGAGATCGATGCCATTTAGATACTGCTTGGCATTAACCTTTTCCACACTTCCCTTTGCTTGTCCGCTGATGTTGCCCTGAGCTTGACTGGAGCCATCTAGTCTAGCCTGTATTGCATCCGAAATTGCCACCACCTCGACTCCATCCATCCGTGCATATATATCGAGATGTGTCATCCCCATCATGCCAAGCCCTATCACACCTACCCTTAGTTTTTTTTTCATATTAGATGAGCACTCAAAAAGTAGTTACTAAAAATCAAACAATGCATCCATTGCGCTCGAGGTTCGCGCCAAAAGGGTTTCATCCCAAGGCAACATTTCAGCAATAACAGTGCCTTTATAACCAATCTGTTTTAACGATTTGATTGTTTCTTGCCAAGGCACATCCCCTGCACCTAAGTCACAAAAACTAAAGCTACCAGTCCAATCAAAATTTTCTCGATAATCTTTAATCTGGACTCTTTTAATTCTAGGGCCTAACAACTCAACCCAATGAGGCGGGTATTGCTGATAGCCAATTAAGTTGCCGATATCTAGATAAACGCCTAATTTCTCTGAATCAAAAGAATCTACAAAATCCCTCAACTCAATTGGCGAATAAAATAAACCGTTCCAGACATTTTCAATACATATATCTATATCCAAATCTTCGGCTATTGGCAGCAACTCATTAATCGCTTTTCGTGCACGCTCAAGCGCCCTGTCGTAGCGAACTATCTCACTAGAAATAGGACTTTTAACGACCCCTGGAACATATAGCAGTGCCTTGCAATCTAGATAGCTTGCTACCTTTAGCGCATCTTTATGAAGAGCAACCGATTGTTTGCGCATAGCTTCATCATCACTCGTTGGATTGATCGCCCAACTCATTCCGCTTGCCAAACTGTCAACAAAAAGTCCTGAACCATCGATTTGTTGTCGAATTTTTTGACACTCATTTTGAGTAGCTGAGGTAGTAAGCACACCTTGATTCGATATTGCCAGTTCAAGTGCGTCGAAGCCATGAGATTTGGCTTGCTTGATGGCTAAATCAATAGGATGAGCACCTTCTAACCCATTTTCAAAAGATAAGTAGCTGATGCCTTTAATCATTAAGTGTTCCCTTTAGTCAATATAATGAATCCAGCTCTTTCCATGTCTCAGTCATATCAATAATTTTCCCCTTAATTCGGCTTTCATCTATTGCCATTGCGACTAGACCTGCTTCTATAGCGTCCTTAGGACCAACAGGCAAAGAATCTGACTCTCCACGAAGGAACGATATGATGTCTCCACACATTAACTGATCAGCACCATAGTGTGCAGGATAATTTCCAGCAATTTCTGTACTTAAATAATTAAATTTGTGATCCTCTAGGCACTTTCCTGTTCGTGCATCAGTGATTCTAAGATCGCCTCGCATAAAATCCCCTTCTGCCATTCCACGGCTCCCTATAATACAAAAGCGTCGATGTTCGTCAGGAACATTAATACTTGTATGGAAAGAAAAACTAACATCGTTCGGGTATTCCAATAATGCATTTTGATGGTCAACAATATCAGCGTCACTGGTAAATGGATCGTCAGCACTTTCCCAGTATGATAATTTTTGCTGATAAACGTCATCGTGCTGATTACCCGGAGACTCCTCAGGGACAAAATTGCCTCTCCCACCAAAACTTGCAACTCTGATCGGCCTATCACCCACAACATTGTTGTATATATCCAAGTCATGGCAACACTTTTCTAACATAAAGCCGCCTGAATATTTTTCTAAACGGCGCCAGTCACGCATAAAAAACGAGCCGTGATAGGGTGCAATATGCTCATTAGCCTCTATCGATGTAATTCGACCTAACATTCCTGCATCTATTGCACGTCGCAACTCTCGCATGTGTTGGGAATAACGTAACACAAGACCCACCATTAGTTGGTTTTCACCGTATTTATGTATTAATTTAGCAAGACTGAAACTTTCTGGCTTACTAATAACAATTGGCTTTTCTGTAAAAACTCTTAACCCTGCTTCTAGACCAGCTTTAATATGACCTAAATGGAGATGATTTGGTGATGCCACCCAAAGCAGGTCAAGGTTGCACTTGGCAATCATAGTTTCTACACTTTCATATTGTTGAAGTGGGCTTTTGATACCTTCAAGTAGCGGTAATCCGCAAGGGTCTGGGTCGACGTAACCGACCAATTCCAACTCTGGCATATCGGCTTGCATCATCTTAAGAACATTGCCAGCCCTTAAACCTAAACCAACAATACCAGTTCTCATAACTACCCCCTAACTAACTTCAGCCGCCTGTTTTCTGTGTAGCGCTATTCCTTGTGAATCAAAAGCGTGACACTTTGAAGGATCTATAGAAAGGCTGATTGTTTCCCCGGGATGAATTAGAGTGTCGCCAGGCAGTACGGTGCAAAAGTCATCATTGCCAGCAGCTGTACCATAGATGATTGCTGTTGCACCTATGTGCTCTACAACCTCTACATTCATTGACAATCCTTGATTATCGGAGCTAAGCACAAGGTCTTCAGGACGAATACCAAGCTCGATTATATCCCCTGACTTTGTCTGTCCTGTTTCAACAGGCAAAGAAATGGTTTCTTCACCAATGTTCACTTTCAACTCGCTACCGTCAACAACAGTACTGGTTGTGGTTAGAAAATTCATTTTTGGATGACCAATAAATCCAGCAACAAACTTTGTTCTGGGATGGTGATACAACTCCATCGGCGCCCCAAATTGCTGCACTACTCCATCATTCAAAACCACAATTTTGTCGGCCATCGTCATAGCTTCGATTTGATCATGGGTAACATAGACCATTGTGGTTTTTAAGTTTTGGTGTAGCTTAGCCAACTCAACCCTCATATCGCCACGAAGAGCAGCGTCCAAGTTAGACAGCGGCTCGTCAAATAGAAAGACCCTGGGATTTCGAACAATTGATCTGCCGATAGCGACCCTTTGACGTTGGCCACCAGAAAGCTGTCCGGGTTTAAAATCTAAACGATCGGTTAATTGCAGTATTTCAGCAGCACGATCAACTCGCTCCTTTAATTCAGCTTCATTAATTTTTGCAACTCTCAGTGGAAAGGCAATGTTTTCAAATACGGACAAATGTGGATATAGTGCGTAGGACTGAAACACCATAGAAATACCTCGATCAACTGGCTGTGCATTGGAAACATCCTCTTCATCAATAAATACATTGCCGCTAGTAGCCTCTTCTAAACCACAAATGATTCTCAGTAATGTCGTTTTTCCACAACCCGAAGGACCAACAAAAACAACAAATTCCTTGTCATCAATATTCAAGCTAATGTCTTTTAAAACCTCAGTTTCACCAAAACTTTTAAAAATATTTTCCAGCTTTAAAGTCGCCATATTTATGTCCTTGATTATGGCACATCAATCATGATATGCAGTTAATTATTATTTTTCTTACACCCAAGGGGACTATAAAAAGATACTTAAATAATTATTGAACTCAGATAAGTATCTTTTTACAGTTAGCCTTACAAGTGCGGGAGCAACGTTGCCGTTGCTCCTACTAGTAGTCAACTAATTGACTTACAGACCCTCTGCTAGAGTTTCTGCAGCCTCTGCAACTAGATCAGCAGCAGAACCTTCACCCAAGATCATGCCTTGGATGGCGCTGTTGATACCCATTTGAAGTGCTTTGAAGTCTTCAAACATTGGCTCAGGACCACCTCTGCCGATTGGATCTACAAAAGTCTGCCAATAGTCAGTAGTGTAGTAAACATCATCCATCATTTTCTCATATTGCAGAATTGGAGTTAAACCCCAGCTCGAATCAAGGTCATATTGAGCTTCACCAGATGTAAGAGCATCAGCTAACTCCATTGCAAGACCTTCATTAGCAGAGCCTTTGAATACTGCAACAGAGTCAGTAATCAACAATGTGCCGCTTTCACCACTTGGACCTGCAGGGATAGGTACAACAATCTCAGCAATATTTGCATTATGCTGACCTGCGCCCCATGGACCATTGATGTACATTCCAATCTGACCATCATTGTACAACTGAGTCAATTGAGAACGCTCATATCCCATAGGACCTTCCTGAGCAACACCAGCTAATTTACCATAAAATTCTAGTGTCTCAATAGCCTCAGGACTGTTGAAAGTTATCTCACCAGTAGCTGCATCACTTACAGAACCACCATTACTATATAGGTAGTTAAGGAATTGGTGCATAGTGTTATCAAAGTCCTTTCCAGTTATGCCAATACCTGCAGCTGAGGTATTGTCATTAACAGCCTTAGCCATATT
>CAJWTP010000042.1 GCA_913047325.1 uncultured Gammaproteobacteria bacterium | reverse complement strand
GTGCTTTGTACTCAGCTTCAAAAGCCTCTTCCGCAACTCTAGCTTGATAAGCCGCGGTTGACGCAGCGGCGGCGGCTTTCTCTGCCTCCAGTTTTTCCTGGAATTCGGCGAGTCTCTTGGCAAGGGCTTCTTCCGCTATGATTTCGGCCATCATCTGTTGCGCTGCAAGTTCCGCTTCCAGTTTAGCTTCGAATGCAGCAATTTCTTCTTGTATAAGTCTTTCTTGAATAGCAGCAAGAGAATTTGAAGCTGAAACTCTTTCGTTATCAAGCTTAGTTTGAAGCGATGATAAAACATCCATTAAAGATTCTTCAAAAATATATACCATCTCTCTAACACCTTGGTCAATTGATACAACACGCTCAAAACAAGGAATATTTGCTTTAACAGGTATATCTATAATTATTCCACCACCAGAAGTACTTCCTGAAATAACCTCATCTATAGAAAATGATGAAAAACCAGTATCTGCAGTTTGATAATAATTTAATACATTTGTTTCAAGATCATAAGAATCTACAATAGCTTTTGCATTTCCTGCGCCGGTAAATATTTCTCCTGAAATAAATAATGAATCGCCAGATAAGACTAATGAAGAATGATTTGCATCACTTTTCGTTGAATTTAAATTTTGTACATCGGAACAAGGAGAGAATTCGGTTTCTAAAACTTTATCTAATAAGTCTACATTGCCCGAATCAAAATCACCATCTATTGCGTAAATATTAGAAAATATAGACAGAATAATAAAGAATTTAGCAAGCAGTTTAATTAAATAAAATTTCATGGTGAATTTTACAAATAACCCTATTTTAATCAATTTTATCGCTGACATAAAAAAACCCAGGGCAAGCTCTGGGTTTAATTATTTGTTAAGTTTTTCTACGCTTCCATTAAATATGAAGGAAGACTTATTAACAATATTAGTAATCCTTTACCTTAAAAGGGATTTTTATAATTCAATGCACCAATACAGCTTGCATAATCATCCCACCTGTTTGCTGTAAATTCAGTTCCACTTGTTATCTGTGGTCCTACATTGAACAAAGATCCATCAGCTAATGCAGATTTGAAAAGTGCAATATTACTATCCGATAAATTCAGTACAGCTTTGCATTCTTCATGAGCAGCCAATTCAGCTTTAAAGGCAGCTAGCTTTGCAGCTTCTGCAGCTGCGACTTTTTCTTCAGCAAGTCTAGCTTGATAAGCAGCAGTTGATGCAGCGGCAGCAGCTTTCTCTGCCTCTAGTTTTGCTTGGAATTCAGCCAGTCTCTTGGCGCGCTCCTCTTCCGCTACGATTTCGGCCATCATCTCTTGTGCTGCAAGTTCTGCCTCAAGTTGTGCCTCAAAAGCAGCAAGTTCTTTTTCCAAAGCTTCTTCAGCAAGTCTAGCTTGATAAGCAGCAGTTGATGCGGCGGCGGCGGCTTTCTCTGCCTCTAGTTTTGCTTGGAATTCAGCCAGTCTCTTGGCTGCTGCAAGTTTAGCCTGCTGTGCTTCCCATTCAGCTTCAAAAATTGCTGTAGCAAGTGCAGCCTGTTGTGCTTCGTATTCAGCTTCAAATGCAGCATCAAGGTTTTCTTTAATTTCCTGCATCCGTGCGGCTTCAGCAGCGGCAGCGGCTTCAGCGGACTGGGCTGCAAGGTCTGCTTCCAGTTGAGCTTCAAAATCAGCCAGTTCTTTTGCTAAAGCTTCTTCAGCAAGTCTAGCTTGATTGTCCTTGATAATCTGCTCTTGTTGTAGTCTAGCTTGATAAATTGCAGTTGATCTAGCTGCGGCAGCTTTCTCTGCCTCCAGTTTTGCCAGGAATTCAGCGAGCCTCTTGGCGCGCTCCTCTTCCGCTACGATTTCGGCCATCATCTCTTGCGCTGCAAGTTCTGCTTCCAGTTGAGCTTCAAAATCAGCCAGCTCTTTTTCTTGGGCCAGCTGTTCCATAAGTTCAGCAACTTTTATATCGTATTCGACTTGCGACTGGTTGGCAAGTTCCTCTGCAAGTGTTGCTTCAAACTCAGCAATCTCACTAAGCGCTGCCTGATTGGCAAGATCCTGTGCAAGCTCTGCTTCAAACGCGGCAATCTCTTCTTCTAAAGTTACTTGATCCTGCCCCTCTCGGTCATCTCCACCAGCAAAAACATTTGTCGCTAACATTAAGATACAGGAATATTTAATCAGTTTTCTAATCACGGCCATCTCCAAGAAAAAATTTAGTTGTAGGAATCTTCATTTATTTTATACTACTTATTCTGAATAACCAGTATTTTTTTTGGAAAAAAGATACAGGTAGTTGCTCTTTTGCAACAATGACTTTATTGCTAACTATTGACACCTGGAGAAGAGACATTATTAGTGATTTTATCAATAACCAAACCTATCAAGAATGGCAGGAAAAAAGCAATAATGCCCAACTCATAAATAACGGCAATATTCCTAAATGGAATCAAGCTCTAGAACTAATTAATATACTCCCTAAAGGCGATATTAAATTAGACTCTCCCTACATTAAAATCACTAGCCCTGCAATATCAAAGAACTTACTTGAATCGGCACTTCGTAAACTTAAGCCATGGAGAAAAGGTCCTTTCATGTTTAATGACGTTATTCTCGAAAGCGAATGGCAAGGTGACATGAAGTGGCAACGGTTGATTAACCATATCCTGCCGTTAAAGGGAAGAAGAGTGCTCGATGTCGGCGCAGGTAATGGCTACTTTAGCTTAAGAATGGCTATGGAGGGTGCAGAATTTGTACTAGGTATTGAACCTTTTTTACTATTTAATTATCAATTTCGTGCCCTTAAATCTTTAATCGAATTACCACTAAATATTTCACTCTTATCACTGCGGCTAGAAGAAATGACCAAAGCGCCTCTTTTTGATAGTGTTTTTTCAATGGGCGTTTTGTATCATCAAAGAGACCATATGTCACATTTGTCTGATTTAGGACAAATGATGGCACCGAAAGCTGAACTTATTCTAGAGACTCTTGTAGTTGAAGGGGAAAGAGGTTATATGCTTGTTCCTGATGGGCGCTACGCAAGAATGAGAAACGTTTATTGTCTGCCAAGCATTGAAACTCTTAAATCTTGGCTAATTGAAGCGAATTTTCACAACATCAGAGTGGTTAATGTTTGCAAAACAACAATCCAGGAACAACGCAGATCATCCTGGATTGGAGAAAATACTGCCTCCCTAGAAGATTTTCTCGACCCACTCGACTCCTCTTTGACGATTGAAGGCTATCCAGCACCCACTAGAGCGATTATCATTTGTCAAAACTAGTCAGTGAAAATATCAATAGATAACGTATAATTTTTTCCTTTGATTGTTGGAGCTTTTAATGATTCGCTGTCTTCTTGTAGGGTTGATATTTTTTATATCAATTAGCGCTGTTTCTGCCCAACTGGCACCCAATGTTGTCGTTAGTATTAGGCCGATCCATTCGATTGTCTCAGCCCTTATGGACGGAGTCTCTGAACCTAAACTCCTGCTTGATTCCAACGAGTCTGCACATACCTTTCATTTAAAGCCTTCTCAGTTAAATATGCTGTCTAAAGCAGACCTGGTTATAACTATCGGAGACCGTTTTGAAACAGGTCTAAGCAAGGGTCTTCGACATATTGATGAAAAGTCTCTTTTGGCTGTAAGTGAGATAAATGATCTTCGAATTTATAATTCCAGAAACCAAGATGGAATTAGTGAAACTGAAGGACATAAAGATTTACATCTCTGGTTAGATGTTGACAACGTTCAAATAATTGCACAACATATCAGTGAGCGATTAATTGAATTAGACCCTGGCAACACTAGCAACTATAAAGCTAACTTTTCAGAACTAGAATCAAAACTTAACCAACTAAATGAAGTATTACAATTACAACTAGAGCCACTAAAGTCGGCTTCTTTTGCTGTATTTGCAGACAGATTGCAGTACCTTGAGAAAAAATTTGAAATGCAAAAACCAGTCATCATAACACCATATCATGGTTCGCGTCTTAGTATAAATAAAGCCCTTAAAGCAAAGAATAGCATGAAAAACTTGGGCGTTAAATGTCTAATTTATGGTCCAGAAAATACATCTAAACAGGTGGCTGTTTTGTCAGAAGGCCTTAATATAAATACGCATAGTGTTGATATCATAGGTGTTAAACTTAATACAGGCTCAGAGCAATATTTCCATTTAATGAAAGAGATTTCAAGTCAACTAGCAACATGTCTAGAGTAAGAGCGACATTTAACAAAGCATCGACAAAATACAACGACAATGCTTACCTTCAAAACGAGATTGCAACAAGACTCGCAGAAAAACTCAATGTTGTTTCCATTGAGCCAAAAATAATTGCTGATTTAGGTTCAGGAACGGGATTTTTGAGCGAAAAAATAGCGAAAATCTATCCAAACTCAGAATTAGTGTGTATCGATTTTGCCCAGCAATCTTTGCTCACCAACACTCATAAATCAAGAGTTTGTGCCGACGCCTATCAACTCCCTCTTGCCGATAACAGTGTTGACTTTCTCGTCTCTAATCTGATGATGCAGTGGTGTCCTGACCTGAAAGCCCTCTTTGACGAGTGTTACAGAGTTCTAAATACCGAGGGGTTGTTTTTTTTCTCGACGTTTGGCCCAGACACGCTCAAAGAGCTTAAGCGTAGCTGGTCGGTTGCTGATAACCAGCCACATGTCAATAGTTTTGTTGATATGCACGATATCGGTGATCAGATGCTTCAGTCTGGATTTCAAAGCCCGGTAATGGAAATGGAGAAGCTCACACTGACATACGGCAAGGTGATCGATTTAATGCATGACTTAAAAGGTATTGGTGCCCAGACAGTTCACAATCGCTCGAAATCTTTAACCGGAAAAACAAAATTCAATAAGATGGTTATGATGTACGAAAATTATCGCAAGGACGGCAAGTTGCCAGCAACTTATGAAGTTATCTACGGTCATGCATGGAAACAAGGCAAACAGTTCGGGGCTATCTCACTAGACAACTAAGCCAAATCTAGGTGATGCTATTTTTATCAAGTTTGACTGCCGTGCCATAAACAAACAGTTCAGCAGAGCCCGACAAGACCGCGGTGGTAGTATATCTAACACAAACAATGCCATCAGCTCCCATCTCTTGAGCCTGCCCTATCATTCTGTCCAGAGCCTGCTCTCTGGACTCGGCAATCATTTTTGTATACTCTGATATTTCTCCCCCAACCATACTCCTAAGGGCAGCTAAAATGTCCTTACCGATATGTCTTGCACGTATAGTGTTGCCCTTCACCAGGCCAAGTGTTTTGGTAATTTGATAGTCGCTTAATTCGTCCTGTGTAGTTACTAGCATAGAATTCACAACCTATTTATCAACCTTTTTTGAGTAGTAATCATCTTCGGAATTATTTAGTCTTTGTTTGAAAACTTTCACTAACAACACACCAACCCCAGCAATAAATAAAAGACCAATCAATCCCCATGGTAGAACTTCAACTGAATCCTTGACAATCAAACCCAGCCATAAAATGGCGGCAACTCCGAGCAAAAGATAAGCAAGCTTTTCCATCAAAATTCGAAATATTAAGTGTTGAGATATTGTACTACTATTTTGTGGAAACAGTAAATGATAGTGACTAGCTGTCTCTGGATTTTGTACTCGTCTGGAGAACATCTCCTACACTAATAATACAATCCTGGTCTGACAACAATATAGCGTTTTGACCAAAATATGCGCCATGACTGTCGTCACTAAATCCTAAAGAGGTTAGCGTTGCGAGTGGCTCTTTAAAGTCAATAATTTCTCCGCTATCTTGGCTTATCGTGGTGATTTTGCAGCGCTTACAAGGCTTCCTTAAGCCGAACTCGTAGTTGCCATCTTGGCAGACTAGATCGAGCGAGGTCTTGTTCTCGATGCTATTTATATCAGCAACGACTATGTTCGGTCTAAAGCGATCCATCGTCACCTCTTGTTTTCCATTTTCAATGAGACCTTCATTCAATTTCTGCAGAGAATCCCAAGAGGTTATAAGGAAAGGGAATTGATCAGAAAATGCACTCTCGGCTTCGCGACCGTGCAAGTATTTTGCTGGCACTGGGCGCTTTCCATGGGAACAGAATCTCACAAGTCTCAACGTTTTTCCCTGCCAATATCCAAGCTCGTCGGTTAACCAGTATGAAGCAACCTCACCCTCGTCGTAGGCGTCACAGGTATCATTCCAAATAGACGCTTTAACTGACCCGCCCCTCTCAACATTTAGGTCAACCTTAAGTTCGTCACCATCTTTTGACTGCAGCAATAAACAATTTCTACTAATGCTGACAGTAATGGTTGCCATTGCCTCAATCTCGCGTTGCGTTAGGAACTGATAATCGCTATCTGTAATCATCCATTCGCGGTCATACTTGAGGCCACGCAAACCAGTTTCTGACTCACCTAAAGGGATGCCTTTGAGTGACTTGACTGGATAAATATAAATGTCTGTAACTTGAATCATAGGCAACAAATAAACAAACTTATTGTTTCAATTTGTAACCTGATTTAAAAATCCAAGCCACAACACCAATGCATGCACTCAAGAAAACTATCACCATCAATAGACTTACCCCTACACTAACGTCAGAAATCTCAAAAAAACTCCAGCGGAAACCACTCACCAAATAAAGAACTGGGTTAAATAAGGTAACTTTTTGCCATAACGGTGGCAGCATGCTTATAGAGTAAAAGCTACCCCCCAAGAACACTAAAGGAGTAATAATAAGCATAGGTACTATTTGCAGTTTTTCAAAGTTTTCAGCCCAAAGCCCGATAATAAAACCAAACAGACTAAAAGCCACACAGGTCAATATAAGGAATGCCAACATCCAAAATGGGTGCGCAACGTTGAGATCTACAAAAAAGCTCGCCGTGATTAGAATAATAGCTGCCAAAAACAAAGACTTACTTGCAGCCGCCCCGACAAACCCTATCAAGACATCATAAAACGAGATTGGGGCAGAAAGAATTTCATAGATAGTGCCCGTAAATTTCGGAAAGAAAATACCGAATGAGGCGTTAGAAATGCTCTGGGTTAGAACCGAAAGCATGGTTAGACCGGGAATAATAAAGAGTCCATAAGATACGCCGTCAACGTTTGCTATCCGGGAACCGATTGCCGCGCCAAAGACCACGAAATACAACGCTGTTGAGAGTATAGGTGAAGCAACACTCTGGAAAAGTGTTTGCCAGAAACGTAACATTTCATGCAAATAAATTACTTTTATCGCTCTAAAATTAATCATTTTAATTTCACCAAGTCTACAAAGATATCTTCTAATGAACTCTGGTTGATTCTAATATCCTTAAGCAGCAACCCTGAGTCTGTAAACTCTTTGAGCATCTCTTGAATATTGCTCTCTGCATTTTTTGCGTCATAGGTATAACTAATACTGAGCCCATCATCCGTTAGCTCCATATTGTGTTTATGAAGCATATGAGGAATTTCTTTTGCCGTCTCCCTCAACTCAATGACGAGTTGTTTTTTACCAAAGTTCTCCATCAAGAGCTCCTTTTTCTCAACCACTAGAAGCTCGCCGTTATTAATCACACCCACCCTCTCGGCAATTTCCTCTGCCTCCTCTATGTAGTGCGTCGTAAGAATAATGGTTACACCTTTATCTTGCAATTGGCGCACAATCATCCACATGTCTTTTCTGAGTTCAACGTCAACCCCTGCTGTCGGCTCATCTAAAAATAATATTTGAGGTTCATGCGAGAGCGCCTTGGCAATCAGAACACGTCTCTTCATTCCTCCAGAGAGTGCTCGAACCTCGGTGTCCTTTTTGTCGTAAAGAGAGAGATCTTTGAGTAGCTGTATTAGATAATTCTCATCTTTCTTACAACCAAACAAACCTCTACTAAAACTCACCGTCTGCAATACCTGTTCAAAGGCTCCAAGAGTGAGCTCCTGAGGAACTAGACCGATCATTTGCCTTGTCTTTCTAAAATCAGTGATGATGTCATTACCATCAACAGTGACAGTTCCTGAAGTTGGCGAAACGATACCGCAGATTGTCGAAATTAGGGTCGTTTTGCCGGCACCATTTGGACCCAACAATGCCAAAATCTCACCCTTTTTAATATCCAAATTGATGTTTTTTAAGGCTTCGAAACCAGAGTTATAGGTTTTTGAGAGGTCTTTGATGGAAACGATTGAACTCATTAAATGTAATTATTTAAATAAAAAAATAGAGGTAATTGTACTCAGTTATTTAATAGCTGATAAGTTATTTTAATTCTTCAAGCTAAGGGGTGGGTGAAGTCTATTTAATGTAGCTAGAAATTAATAAACCCTCCCTCACACATTAGACGAACATACTGCTCTATGGCGACACCTAGCATATTTTCTTATCAACTATTTAATCAGCAGATGACTCTATATGAGGATATTTAAATCCTAAAGTAACTCCGCGTACTATATAAAATATAATCATCGCGGCCCAGAGTCCATGGTTGCCAAAGCTAGGCAAAAGTAGAACTAAGGCGACCAAATAAATACTAAAAGAGACAAACATCATATTACGCATGTCGCCCGTTCTCGTAGCACCTATGAAAACTCCATCTAGCATCCAGGCGGCAACACCCACTAATGGAACAATAACTATCCATGGCAAATACTCATAACAAACCATGCGAACATCCTGAGCTGTGGTCATAGTATGAATAAACAAATCACCAAAGACAAAAAAGCTTGCAGCCATTAGGATAACTAAAGTTACACCCCATTGACTGGTTATAACCACTGATCTGCGTAAAAGTCCTCTATTTTTTGCCCCTAATGCTTGACCAACTAAAGTCTCCGCAGAAAACGCAAAACCATCAAGAGCATAAGTTGTTATATTTATTAATTGAAGTAGCACTTGGTTTGCCGCCAAGATAGCATTATCAAAACTTGATCCTAAAAACATAAAGATGACAATTCCTGCCTGTAACAAAATTGATCTAATCATAATGTCGCGATTAACCGCAGCCATGCGCCATAAGCGTACGCGGTCAAATATTTGAATCCAGTTTTTCCAATCAATCTCATTAATAACATCACGCACTATCCAAAGGCCTAGAACGAGTCCTGACCATTCTGCAATCAATGTTGCTATAGCGACACCTTCGACTCCCCAGCCAAGTTTTAAAACAAAGAAAAAGTCCAAAACTATATTTACACCGTTCATACATAACTGAAGCAATAAAACAGCACGAGTTCTTTCCTTGGCAATTAACCAACCAGTAATGCCAAGAATAGCAATGGCAGCAGGGGCACTATAAATTCTAATTTGTAAATAATTTCTAGCCAAAGCTTCTACTTCTTCAGAAGCAGGTGCTAACTGGAACGCTCCCCATAACAAGGGTAATTGGACTGCGATAAAAAAAACGCCTATCGCAAAGCCAATGACCAATACGCGTATTAATAGCGCAGAAGTTTCTGATCTATCACCTGCACCAATGGCTTGAGCTGTAAGACCAGTTGTACCCATTCGCAAAAAAGCAAATAGCCAATATATTGCTGAGATAATAATTGCGCCGATACCGACGGCCCCAATTGGCACGGCTTGGCCCAATTGTCCGATGACAGCGGTATCAACAACTCCCAAAATTGGTATAGTTGCATTAGATAGCACAATTGGAATAGCAATACTTAAAACTCTCTTATGACTTAGCTTTGGTTGCATTATTTCCAGAATATATTAAGTATTGGGGGCAAAATCAAGTAGTCGTTTTCTAAGTAATTTTAAAAATTCTTCTGCAAGCAATGAGCGCGGATGTTCAGCTGGGTAAAGGATGCCAATTTTCAACTCAATATCTGGTAAAAATGGTCGAGTTTTCAGCCCAAGATAATGACTATCCGCCACAGTAAAAGGATCCAGAATAGCAACTCCATGACATTTCTCAGCCAGCCTTGCCGCCGAGTGAAACAGCTGAGTTTCAACTCGAACTTTCCACCTTGCTCCTGCACTTGCAAACGCTTGGCTGGTTTGCTGGTAGGTCATATGATCGCTATTAAGTGAGATAAAGGATTCATTGTCAAGCTCCCTTGGTGTTAGAGTTTCGTGTTCAAGAAGTGAGTGACCCTCAGGAAGAGCGCAAACGCATTTATAGTTAAATTGTTCGCACTCGATGCCTGAATGTATCAAGGGCAATTCGGCGATCCCAATATCGTACAAATCTGTCGCAATCCACCTTTGAATTTTTAACGACGGTTGTACCTGCAGGTTAACTGAAATATCACCTCTATCAGCTAGAAATTCAGAAATAACATCGGGCATAAACGCAATCGAAAGTACAGGCATACAAGCTACCCGCAAACTGCCCGATTTTTGATCGCGGATATTATGAGCTGACTGTGAAACTTTTTCAAATCCTGACAATGCCTTGGAAACATTTTCGTAGATTTGATGTGCATCAGGAGTAGGAATCAATCGCCCTTTGCGACGCTCAAATAACTTAAATCCAAAATGTTGTTCAAGACTTAATATTAAGTTGCTGACAGCAGGTTGAGAGATATGAATTCGCTCGGCTGCCTGGGATACGCTTCCAGTTATCATTACCATGCGAAATGCGAGCATTTGTTTGTATTTCATAGTATTAATAAATCATAATAATTGGACTTCTTAAAAAACTGATTTCATTGATTAAAACCGATAGGAAAATATGTTTTACAAGCCAAGGTTTATTTTTTATAGTATAACAAATAGTTATACAGTGACAAGATTTTAGTATTGTACATTATGATCTAATTACAAGATAATCTAATTGCAAGATAATCTAATTGAGTTTGGGTATTTTCAAATGTATTACTTTCCAAACTCATCTACTATGAAAAATTCAAAGGAGAGTAAGAATGAATAAAAACGAAAAGAAAATTGACAAATTAGATAAGTCTGTCAGTCGTCGTACCTTTTTAAAGACAGCCGCGGCCGGAGCAGCGGTTGCTGCGGTTGGTTTTCCAGCAATAGTACGCTCTGCACAAGACTTGAAAATTGTTATGCGTGATCCAGGTGGTCCATTTGCTCCAGGTTTTGCAGAGGCGTTTTACAAACCATTTTTTGAAGCAACCGGAATTGAAGCGGTTGGCGTTCAAGGTCAGCACGAACCGACTGGTTTGATACGTGCAATGGTTGAAACAGGTAATTACACTTGGAATATGTCACATCTTAGTAAGGCATCACACCAGTCTCTTGTCAATATTGGCTACCTTGAGCCAATAGCACCAAATGGCGCAGGTAAGTATCTTAGCCAAATCCCTGAAAGTTTACGTGGTGAGTACATCATGGGTACTGATGTATACGCTTCACTAATTGCCTATCGCACAGATACGATGGGTAAGAACCCACCAAAGAACTGGAAAGATCTCTGGGATGTTAAAGGCGTGCCAGGATTACGAGCATTGCGCAAACATCCTTTTGATACCATGGAAGCTGCACTAATGGCAGACGGAGTTGATCCTAAAGATCTCTATCCATTGGACTTCGACCGCGCTTTCAGAAGCCTTGATCGTATCAAGGATGACGTGACACTCTGGTGGACTGGTGGTGCGCAAACATCTCAGCTGCTGAAATCCGGCGAAGTCGACTGTCTGTTTACTTGGAACGGCCGTGCGCAGGTTGCAATTGATGATGGCGCACCAGTTGATTTGGTCTGGGATCAGGCGCTCTACACATTTGAGGGATGGACAATACTCAAAGGCGCTCCAAATGCCGACGTGTGCCGCGAGTTCATAGAATTCTGTGCACAAGGAGAACAGCAGGCTAAATTCACACCGCACATTGCTTATGGACCAACAAATCCAAGTGCTTTTGCTCATATTCCTGCTTCTCGAGCCAAAGTGTTGCCAACAAATCCAGAATATCTACCGAATATGGTTTCTGTGGATAGTGACTTCTGGGGAGAACACAAAGAAGAGATCGGTGAGCGTTTTAACGCTTGGTTGCTTGGTTAGTTGTATCAATACCAAGTGATATCTTTTACGCTTGGTTGATTGATTAGTTGTACTATCACGGGTCAGGCTAGCCTGACCCGTTTTATAGTGTTTTGTATTATCAGTATAATATTTGTTAGAGGCAAATACTTTTCTTAACTTCTTACTCCAAATATAGATGACAGAATATAAATTAAGAACTCGTAATGTTCGTAAAACATACGGTTCCGTTGTTGCACTTAAGGCAGCAAGTATAGAAATGCAAGAAGGTGAATTTCTCACATTGCTTGGCCCTTCTGGCTCAGGCAAAACTACTCTACTTATGGCAATCGCTGGTCTTAATAATCCCGACAGTGGTGATATTTGGATTGATGGGAAATTAGCCAACTTTTTGCCACCGTTTAAGCGTGACTTGGGAATGGTTTTCCAAAATTATGCACTGTTTCCGCACATGAATATATTTGATAATATTGCCTTTCCACTAAGAATGCGTAAGATGCCTATGGCCCTTATTCGTAAAGAGGTAGCACGTGTTTTAGAAATCGTTGAGCTTGACCATGTTGCAAAACGATTTCCTCGTGAACTTTCTGGCGGCCAGCAACAACGCATCGCATTGGCGAGATGTTTTGTATATAAACCATCAATTATTCTTATGGACGAACCTCTGGGTGCGCTGGATAAAAAACTCCGAGAATCACTACAACGCGAAATAAAACAATTACATGAAAATCTTGGAATTACCGTACTTTATGTAACTCATGACCAAGAAGAGGCGATGGTTATGTCTGATCGTATTTGTGTTATGAATGATGGGAGTATTGATCAAATTGGTACACCAAATGAATTGTATTTTCAACCTTCCACCATGTTTTCTGCAGATTTTCTGGGTGAATCGAATTTGTTTGATGCACAAGTGTTGGAAGTAGGGAAAGACAGCGTGTTGATGCGTGGCCCCGCTGGAATGAATGTGCTTGGAGAGCTGAAAGAATCTGTGAAAATTGGTGAGCAGGTAAAATTTATGATACGACCAGAAACCGTAGATACTGACAATGATGTTACGCGCGATAATGCCGTTGAGGGGATCCTGAAAGAGGTGATTGTTTTTGGTCAGATTACTAAGTATTTTATTGAACTTTCCGATGGCACCGAAATGGTCTCCACTCAATTAACAAGCCGCAGTTCAAGCACAATTGAAATTGGACAGCGAATTATTCTAAACTGGGCTAAAACCAGCACAGTGATACTTACCAGCGACGCTGGAAGTTGAAATGAGCTCTAAATCAGAACAATTACCTAGCGTAACTTATACACCTATAGTCAGACCACGTAATTGGAGTCGTTTTTTATCGATTTCACCAGCTATTTTATTTCTAGGATTCTTTTTTATTTATCCTGTAGTGTTGTTGCTGGGATTGAGTTTTGTGGATAGTAGCGGCACTCTGACCTTGGAGCATTACACTCGACTCTACGAGAAAGCGGTGTATGTGAAGGTATTGTTAATTACTCTAAAAATAGCCGGATGGACTACAATATTTTCAATTCTTGCAGGTTATCCAATTGCTTATTTACTCAGTACAGTAAAGAGTAGTACTCGAAACTCACTAGTGATATGGGTGCTAATGCCTTTTTGGACCAGTTTCCTGGTGCGTACATTTGCTTGGATTGTATTACTAGGACGTCATGGAGCTCTCAACGAGTTGTTACTGGCACTCGGTATAGTTGACGCCCCCGTGCGCCTAATATTCAACTTTACTGGTGTCATGATTGGCATGGTACATGCCTTAATGCCATTATGTGTGTTAACGATGATGTCAGTAATGGAGAATATCGACCGAAATCTAGTGAGTGCTGCTTCGACCCTTGGTGCTCGTGGTGGACAGGCTTTTTGGCGTATCTATTTCCCGCTTTCTGCACCAGGCGTTGCAGCTGGTGGCATGTTGGTATTTATCACCTCTCTCGGGTTTTTTATCACACCGGCGTTGCTCGGTGGTGCGCGTGATACGATGATTGTGCAAGTGATTATTTTCCAAATTCATGAAGTACTGAACTGGGGTTTCGCGGGTGCTATCGCAATGTTATTGCTGGCTTCGGTATTAGTGATCTTTTTCTTTTACGATCAGCTACTTGGTTTATCTACATTATCTGGAGAGTCTACGCATGAGCATAAGAAAGGCGTAATTGGACGAATCGGTCGCTGGTTAGGAGGTGGTGTGATTAATATATTAAGTTATTTATGTGAGCAAGGCGGTATATTAATTGATAAGCTGACACCCCTGCGAACCGATCGAAAGCGTCGCCAAGGAAGTAGGACCACTCTTTGGATAACTGCAATGACAGTTATTGCCTTCCTATGTATTCCCGCATTATTTGTTATCCCTGTTTCTTTTACCGAGGATGGCTTCCTTGGTTGGCCTCCAGTAGGTTTTTCGCTACAATGGTATGAACAAGTGTTGAACTCACCTGCATGGGCTGCAGCCGCTTCACGCTCCTTTGTAGTGGCCATTTCATCGGCGCTCTTGGGAATGTCAATCGGTGTCCCAGCGGCCTTTTTTTTGGCGAGGAGACAATTTTTTGGTAAGGCAGCGCTGTTTGCTTTCCTAGTTTCTCCAATTATTATGCCGAATATTATTATCGCCGTTGCGTTGTTTTACCTGTACGCTAAATTAGGCCTAGTAGGAACAAATATGGGTCTTATTTTAGGCCATACTATATTAGCAATCCCTTACGTTGTTATTACAGTGATGGCAATTCTAAAAAACTATGATCATCGGCTCGATCAAGCCGCTTGGACATTGGGAGCCAATAAGTGGCAAACGCTAACTCGCATTACCCTACCCCTGCTTAGTGCGGGGTTAATTGCAGCTTTCATGTTCGCGTTTGTTATTTCTTTCGATGAATTAACAATCGCATTGTTTGTTACTGGTGGTGAGGTAACCACTCTACCCAAGCAGATGTGGGACGATGCCTTGATGCGTGTTAGTCCAGCCCTTGCTGCTGTGGCTACATTGCTGCTCGCTTTTATGAGTTGCATTATTTTTTCTACGGAGTATGTTCGCCGTAGAGGGTTACGTAAATAGAGCTTTTAGGTATGAATAGAAAACAAAAAGAAATCACCGTCTTAGGGGCTGGTATCGTAGGAATATCTTGTGCCATCAATCTACAACGTTTAGGTTTTTTTGTTACTGTTGTTGATCAGCAAGAGCCTGGCGAAGGATGTTCATTTGGTAATTCTGGAATGATTGCTCCCTGCGCTATGGTTCCAATTAACTCACCAGGGCTTCTGACAAAGGCTCCTGCTATGCTTCTCGATTCATTGGGACCGATCGCTATACGATGGCGTTATTTACCTCAGATGCTTTCATGGCAATTTAAATTTTTGCAGAATTGCAAAGCTTCGAAAGTCGAACAAATTACAGATGGACTTTCGGCACTTGTAAGTGGGGCGTTGGAGGAACACCAACGTCTTGCGGCTAATGGAGCTGGAGCAACTTGGATCCGACCTTCACCTTATCTTTATATTTACGAATCGGCTGCCGCATTGGCTTCAGAAGAGTTTCCTTGGCGACTACGCCGTGATCGAGGGATTACCACACGTGTTCTGCACGGAAACGAAGTACAGGAATTTGAACCTGCAATTGATTCTCGTTATCAATGTGCTGTTGTGATGGAGGACGGTCACGGATTTTCACCTGACCCCAGCCAACTAGTGAAAGCTCTGGCTTCCCAGTTTCAAAGTGATGGCGGTAGGTTTATCCGGGCTGATGTACAACAAGTGGAAATTGTCAATCAAAAGCCTAACTCATTAATAACTAGTGA
>CAJWTP010000041.1 GCA_913047325.1 uncultured Gammaproteobacteria bacterium | reverse complement strand
AAAAACTAATAACGCCTTTCTATCTTACTTTTATTCAGGATTCGCCCTGCTATTTCTTCAATTGAAGTGTGACTAGTGTCAATAAATGGCACCTGGTTCTGGACAAAGATATCTTCTGCCAACTTAACTTCTTTGCGGCACTGGTCAATTGATGCATAGCCACTATTTGAACGTCTTTCGTCACGAATATTTTGAAGGCGTACAGGGTTAATAGTTAGTCCGAATAGCTTACCTTTATATTTTTGCAGGATAGGGGGGAGCTTGATTGTCTTGAAGTCATCTTCAATTAATGGGTAGTTTGCTGCGTATATTCCATACTGGAGCGCTAGAAATAAGCATGTTGGTGTTTTTCCTGACCGAGACACACCGGTTAATATAATGTCTGCAGTATCATAGTTTTTTGTGTTTAAGCCGTCATCATTATTAAGTACAAAATTAATACTATCTATACGATCTCCGTATGTATTTTCATTAATCATACTATGAGACAAGCCCACCGTATGAGATGATTCAACCCCCAAAATATCTTCTAGTTTAGAAATAAAAGTATCAAAAAAATCAAATACAATGCCACCACTATCGATTAATAATTGATGGTATTCTTGTGATATTTGAGTGCTAAAAATTAAAGCAGGTTGGCCATCAAGTTCTGAAGCTTCTTTAATCTGTGTCGCCGCCATTTTGGCTTTTTTTGGTGTATCGATGAAAGCTAAATTGATACGTTTAAATTCAATTTTTGTAAATTGTGTGAGTAGACTGTTGCCTAAAGCTTCAGCCGTTAAACCAGTTCTGTCTGAAATAAAGAAAACTGTCCTCATAGATAAATAAAAAAACTTAAATTGTGCCTAATTGATTCCAAGTCTCAACTACTGTGTCTGGGTTAAGTGAAATACTGGTGATTTTTTGTTCTAATAGCCACTCAGCGAAATCCATATGGTCGGAAGGCCCTTGCCCGCATATACCAATATACTTGCCTTGTCTATGACAAGCCTCTATAGCCATGGTAATCATTTTTTTCACCGCATCATTTCTCTCGTCAAAGTTTTTGGCAATTAGCCCAGAGTCTCTATCTAGACCAAGTGTAAGTTGTGTCAAATCGTTTGAACCTATAGAAAAACCATCAAAGTATTGTAAAAAGTCATCTGCTAGAATCGCATTAGATGGCAGCTCACACATCATGATGATGCGCAAATTGTCTTTTCCCCGCTCTAAACCGTTTTCTTTTAAAAGTTCAATCACTTTTGATGCCTCATCAACAGTTCTAACAAAAGGAATCATAATTTCTACATTCTGCAAGCCCATTTCGTTTCTAACTTTTTTAATTGCCTGGCATTCTAGTTCAAAACACACTCTGAATTCTTTAGAAATATAGCGCGAAGCACCTCTAAACCCTATCATCGGATTTTCTTCCAGAGGCTCATAGCGGTCGCCAGCAAAAAGATTGGCATACTCGTTAGACTTAAAGTCGGACATACGGATAATTACCGGTGAGGGAGCAAAGCTAGCGGCGATAGTGGCGATCCCTTCTGTGAGTTTTTCAATATAGAAATCGATAGGCGAACTATAACAAGACGTTTTGCGTTCAATTTCTGTCTGGATATCTTTTGGAAGTTGATTAAATTCAAGCAAGGCTTTTGGGTGTATACCGATCGTATTGTTAATGATGAATTCTAATCTTGCGAGGCCAACGCCAGAGTTTGGTGTATTTGAAAAGTCAAATGCACGAGATGGGTTGCCGACATTCATCATAATCTTTACTGGCACCTCTGGGAGGGAGTCAATGGCAGTGAAGGAATGTTCAAAATTTAAAATGCCTTGGTAAACTTTTCCGGTATCACCTTCTGCACACGAAGCAGTAATTGGTTGGTTATCTTTAAGTTTCTCAGTTGCATTTCCAGTGCCAACAATGGCAGGAACACCTAGCTCTCTCGCTATAATTGCTGCATGGCAAGTTCTACCCCCGCGGTTTGTGATAATTGCTGAAGCTAGCTTCATAACAGGCTCCCAGTCTGGATCTGTCATGTCAGTAACAAGAATATCGCCTTTTTGCACTTGGTCCATCTCGTCCAAATCTTTGATTACTCGAACATTGCCAGTGCCGATTTTTTGTCCAATTGCTCGACCTTCAACAAGTATTGACGAGGTTTCTTTTAACTGAAAACTTTCAACTTGCTGGCTATTGCTCAGTTGACTTTTAACTGTCTCTGGCCTAGCCTGAACAATATAGAGTTTGCCATCGACGCCATCAAGAGCCCATTCGATATCCATTGGTCTTCCATAGTGTGATTCGATAATCATTGCGTACTCAGCAAGTTGTTGTATTTGTTCATCATTCAAACTAAATAGAAGACGTTGCTCTTTGTCAACAGATACAGTTTTTACGAGCTCCTTGCTTTCATTATCAGCGTAAATCATCTTTATTGCTTTTGAGCCTAGATTGCGAGAAAGAATTGCAGGGAAACCAGATTTTAGTGTAGGTTTGTAAACATAAAATTCATCAGGATTAACCGCGCCTTGTACAACGGTTTCGCCTAACCCGTAAGCAGAGGTGATAAATACTGTGTCTTCAAAACCAGACTCTGTATCGATGGTAAACATTACCCCACTTGAGCCTATGTCACTCCTTACCATTTGCTGTACTCCGGCAGACAGTGAAACCGCTTCATGTTCGAAGCCTTGATGAACTCGATAGGATATTGCTCTGTCGTTATAAAGCGAAGCAAAAACTTTTTTTATAGATAACAGAATATTATCGATACCACTTACATTAAGAAAGGTTTCCTGTTGCCCGGCAAATGACGCCTCTGGCAGGTCCTCCGCGGTAGCTGAAGAGCGCACGGCAAAAGTCGCTTCTAAGCCGAGTTTGTCTGTTAGAGCTTCATAGCTTGCAACAATCTCGTCAAGCAGTGAATTTGGAAATGGTGCATCTTCAACCCATTTGCGGATAGTTTTCCCTGTTTCTTTTAGCTGTTTAATATTGCTAACATCGAGAGATTTAAGCGATTTATTAATTTTATTTTTTAGATTGGAGTGATCTAAAAATGAATTAAAAGCTTTAGCTGTCGTTGCGAAACCGTTAGGTACTTGAACTCCCTTGCTAGAAAGGCCACCAATCATTTCACCTAATGAGGCATTTTTACCGCCAACTTTTTCTATGTCAGATATGCTGACATCATTCAACCAGACTACGTTTTCAGTCATCAAAGTCCTAATTAATTAACCAATCAGCCATCAATCAGATGTGAAGAAAATCAATATTTATATAAATATTATAAAAAGACACATTTTGTAATACAAGCTTCGTGTTGCAAAAAGTATAATTTTAATATATTGCAAATGAAATTATTTGAAGAATACTCTCGTTTATCATTTATTTTTTTTGAATTAAGTATCAGACTATATTGGAAGTGAAAATTTTTCTTGCTTTATACGCTGTAGAAGGCCTTTCCGATGTAAGAAAGTGTAAAAAAAAATGTATAATATCAGGTTTTCTATTATTCAAGGTCTAACATGTCTTCACCAAGAGAATTAGCGAACGCGATTCGTGCTTTAAGTATGGATGCTGTGCAAAGAGCAAACTCTGGTCACCCGGGCGCGCCTATGGGTATGGCTGACATAGCTGAAGTTTTATGGAATAAACATTTAAAGTTTAACCCTGCCAACGCAAATTGGGCTGATCGCGATCGCTTTGTTTTATCGAACGGTCATAGCTCTATGTTAATTTATTCTTTGTTGCATCTAGCTGGCTACGATTTGAGTATTGATGATCTTAAGAATTTTCGTCAGTTACATGCCAAAACGCCCGGACATCCCGAGTATGGTTATGCTGATGGTGTAGAAACTACTACTGGGCCATTAGGTCAAGGCATTACAAATGCTGTTGGAATGGCAATTGCCGAGAGAACCCTTGCTGCTCATTTCAACAAAACTGGCCATTCTATTGTTGATCACTACACCTATGTGTTTATGGGTGATGGTTGTTTGATGGAAGGCTTGTCTCATGAGTCATGTGCAATGGCTGGGACATTAGGTTTAGGTAAATTAATTGCTTTTTGGGACGACAATGATATTTCAATCGATGGCCATATTGGTGACTGGATGGAAAAGGGTGCACCGGGAAGGTTTAAGTCTTATAACTGGCATGTAATATCCGATGTTGATGGTCATAATCCAGTTGCAGTTAATGCGGCTATTGTGGAGGCAAAATCAACCTCTGATAGGCCTACTTTAATCTGTACAAGAACAGTAATTGGATTTGGTTCTCCCAACTTGGCCGGTACACATGATTGCCATGGTGCCCCTTTGGGTGATGAAGAGATAGCTAAAACTCGTGAGCAGCTTGGTTGGAGTCATCAGCCTTTCGTTGTTCCACAAGAAATTTATGATGGCTGGAACCATTCAGCGCAAGGAGCAGAGGCTGAAGAAGACTGGAACGAAAAGTTTAAAGCGTACAGGGCTGAATATCCAAAGGAGGCTGCTGAGTTCGAGCGTCGCATGTCGGGTGAATTGCCAGCTAATTTTGTTGAAGAAATGGACAAATACATTGCCAAGACTCAGGAAGAAATGCCTAATATTGCTTCCAGGAAGGCATCGCAAAATGCGATTGAAGCAATGGGGCCTATTGTCCCTGAGCTGTTTGGCGGTTCTGCTGATTTGACAGGTTCTAATTTAACCAATTGGTCTGGCAGTGTTGTTGTCAATGCAGAAAATGCAGATGGTAATTATATTTCATGGGGAGTTCGTGAATTTGGTATGGCGGCTATGATGAATGGCATGGTTCTTCATGGCGGGTTTAAAGTTTATGGTGCCACATTCCTGATGTTCATGGAATACATGCGTAACGCACTTCGTATGTCGGCAATGATGAAAATTGGCACAATCTATGTATATAGTCATGATTCGATTGGTTTGGGAGAAGATGGCCCAACCCATCAGGCGGTAGAGCAATTAGCGACGATGCGAGTAATCCCTAATTTTGAAACCTGGCGTGCTTGTGATGCTATAGAGTCGGCAGTTTCCTGGAAAATGGCAATGTTGAGAGTTGATGCTCCAACTGCATTGGTTTTTTCTCGTCAAAATCTGACTCCAATGAACAGAACTGAAGAACAAGTTCGTAATATTGAAAAGGGTGGTTATGTACTAAAAGATTGTGAAGGTGAAGCAGAAGTTATATTGGTTGCAACCGGCTCTGAGGTATCTTTAGCGATTGAGTCAGCTGATGCAATGACTGATAAGAAAGTGAGAGTGGTTTCAATGCCTTCTACAAATGCATTTGATGCTCAGGATCAGGTTTACAAAGATTCCGTTTTGACACCTGGTATTAAGCGTGTTGCAATTGAGGCTGGTGTTGCTGAATCATGGTATAAGTATGTCGGTCTTGATGGTGATGTTGTTGCGATGTCTACATTTGGGGAGTCTGCACCTGCAGGTGAATTGTTCAAACATTTTGGTTTTACAGTAGAAAATGTGGTCTCTACTGTGGAGTCAGTTTTAAGTAAATAATAGGAGTAGTAAAATGACAGTTAAAGTTGGTATTAATGGTTTTGGTCGTATTGGTCGTATGGTTTTTCGTGCGATTGACAAAGATTTCGATGGTTTAGAGGTTGTTGGTATTAATGATTTGCTAGACAACGATTACTTGGCTTACATGCTTAAGTATGATTCGGTGCATGGACGTTTTGGCAGAGATATTGGTGTTGAGGGCGACAATTTTGTTATCGATGGCAACAAAATCAGACTAACCGCTGAGCGTAATCCAGCTGATTTGAAGTGGGATGAAATTGGAGCAGATCTGGTTATTGATTGTACCGGTTTTTTCTTAACTGAAGAAGGATGCCAGGCACACTTGGATGCAGGCGCTAAAAAAGTTATTCAGTCTGCGCCATCGAAAGACGGCACTCCGATGTTTGTATATGGTGTAAACCATGAATCATATGACGGACAATCGATTATCTCGGCGGCATCTTGCACAACAAACTGTTTATCACCAGTCGCAAAAGTTGTTAACGACGAGTGGGGTATTAAGCGCGGTTTAATGACAACAGTTCATGCCGTAACAGCAACACAAAAAACAGTTGACGGTCCTTCCATGAAAGATTGGCGTGGTGGTCGTGGCATTCTAGAAAATATCATACCTTCGTCAACCGGTGCTGCTAAAGCTGTAGGCGTGGTTTTGCCAGAACTGAATGGTAAGCTAACAGGTATGGCTTTTCGTGTGCCAACCTCCGATGTTTCAGTTGTTGATCTGACTGTTGAGTTAAATAAAGAGGCTGACTATGGTGCTATCTGTGCTGCGATGAAGGCGGCTTCTGAAGGTTCGATGAAGGGAGTTCTTGGTTACACAGATGAGAAAGTCGTTTCTACTGATTTCGTTGGCCATACATGTGCTTCAATTTTTGACTCTGAAGCTGGTATTGCGATGGATTCAACATTCGTGAAGCTAGTGTCTTGGTATGACAACGAATACAGTTACACCTGCAACATGTTGCGTTTAGCGGAACATGTAACACAGTAAGAAAACTTATTATAGGCAGAACTGTTTATGAATATACTTAAAATGACTGACCTGGATTTATCGGGTAAGCGTGTTTTAATTAGACAAGATTTAAATGTGCCTATAAAAGACGGCGAGGTAACCAGTGATAAGCGTATTCAGGCTTCTCTACCAACAATTGTTCATGCAATAAATGCAGGCGCAAAAGTAATGCTAACTTCACACCTTGGTAGACCGGCTGCTGGTGAGTTTGAAGAAAAATTTTCACTAGAACCAGTGGCAAAGCATTTGACTAATTTGTTGGGGCAGGAAGTTAAACTTGTTACAGACTGGATTAGCGGAGTTGAACTTGAAGACGGTGAAGTAGTTCTCTGTGAGAATGTAAGGTTTAATGAGGGCGAAAAAGAAAACGATGATGAGCTATCAAAAAAAATGGCTGCCTTGTGTGATATCTGCGTACAAGACGCTTTTGGAACTGCACACAGGGCGCACGCTTCAACACATGGTGTGGCAAAATATGCCCCTATTGCCTGTGCAGGACCACTGCTAATGGGCGAGCTCGAAGCGCTAGGTGAGGCTTTAGACAATCCTGCACGACCAATGGTTGCTGTTGTAGGTGGCTCAAAAGTTTCAACTAAACTGACTGTCCTTGAGTCTCTTTCCAAGATTGTTGACCAGCTTGTGGTTGGTGGCGGTATTGCAAACACGTTTATTGCGGCTCAGGGCCATAGTGTGGGTCAGTCCTTGTGTGAACATGATTTAATCCCAACCGCAAAATCGTTGATGGAGGATTGTGAGATTCCCGTGCCAACTGATGTTGTTTGTGGCAAGGAGTTTTCTGAGTTTGCGAATGCAGAGGTCAAGGGCACATCCAAGCTTGCTGCAGACGATATGATTTTTGATATTGGACCAAATTCTGCTAACGAGCTAGCAGATATTATGCGAAGTGCGGGCACAATTGTTTGGAATGGGCCCGTTGGTGTGTTTGAATTTGACCAATTTGCTGGAGGTACAGAGTGTTTAGCAAAAGCTATTGCAGAATCTGAAGCCTTCTCAATTGCGGGAGGCGGAGACACCCTTGCGGCAGTCGATAAGTATAACATTGAAGAGAGAATTTCTTATATTTCAACCGGCGGCGGCGCCTTCTTGGAGTTTCTTGAAGGTAAGAAATTGCCAGTAGTAGAAATACTGGAAACAAGAGCAGAGGATTAATTATGTTTAGACGTACCAAAATTCTAGCAACACTAGGTCCTGCAACAGATAAGCCGAAGGTATTAAAAGGCATATTGGATGCGGGGGTAAACGTTGTTCGAATCAATTTTTCCCACGGAACAGAAGAAGAGCATTTAAGGCGTGTAACGGAAGTGAGAAACTATGCAAAAGAAAACAAAACATTCATCGGCATCTTAATGGACCTCCAGGGACCAAAGATTCGAATATCTGGTTTCAAAAATGAACAAGTTGAATTGGAAAATGGTTCCAAGTTCACTCTTGATGCTGATTTAGATGAAAACGAAGGCGATCTAAATTCTGTTGGTATTGCATATAAGTCATTACCCAATGACGTCAAAACTGGAGATGTTCTACTATTAGATGATGGAAAGATAATTCTTGAGGTAAGACGTACTGAAGGCTCAAAGATTATAACAACCGTCATTCAGGCAGGTATTTTACGCAACAGCAAAGGTATCAATTTGCGTGGTGGCGGTTTAAGCGCAAAAGCCCTTACAGATAAAGATAGGGATGACATTAAAACAGCTGCTAAAGCTGATGCGGATTATGTTGCTTTGTCTTTTCCAGTGAGTGCGAATGATGTGAGGGAAACTAAGGAGCTATTAAAAAAAGCAGGCTCAGATGCTAGTGTTGTGGCAAAAATTGAACGCGTCGAGTCACTGGCGGATGATGTTATCGAAGAGATTTTAAAGGAGTCGGCAGGAATAATGGTGGCGCGTGGTGACTTGGGTGTTGAGATTGGTGACCCGCAACTACCAGCACAACAGAAGAGACTTATTCAGAAGGCTAGGTCTGGTGACAAATTCGTGATTACTGCAACACAGATGTTAGAGTCAATGATTAACAATCCAATCCCTACAAGGGCGGAAGTTTTTGATGTGGCAAATGCGGTACTTGATGGGACAGATGCGGTCATGCTTTCTGCGGAAACAGCTGCTGGAGATTTTCCAATCAATGCCGTTAAAACAATGAGCGATGTTTGTCTGGAATCTGAAAAAAGCCCAACCGCGAAGATTTCCCACCATAGACTCCACGAAAGTTTTGAAAGAGTAGATGAAACGATAGCTATGAGCGCAATGTATAGTGCAAACCATATTGGTGCAAAAGTTGTCGCAACATTAACTCAGACTGGAAAAACTGCATTATGGATGTCTAGAATCAGTTCAAATATTTCAATTTTTGCGATGTCTGATAATGAAAAAACACTACAAAAGGTAACCTTGTATAGAGGCGTATACCCTTGCAGAGTTGAAAAAACAAGCGCGGATGATTGGAATGACGTTAACAGCCACGTGATAGAAAATCTTCAGGAAAAATCGGTTGTGAAAAATGGAGATCTAGTAATAATAACGAAGGGAATGCACAAAGATAAAGCAGGTGGAACAAACATGATGAAAATCCTTCGTGTTGGCGATGGAAATTATTAAATAGTAAAATAAAAAGGTGAAAAATGATAATTAAAAAACAAGAAGAATTAAGAGAGACAGCTAATCTTATAGCGGCAAAAGGAAAGGGGTTGCTGGCAGTTGATGAGTCGACACCGACAATTGGTAAACGCCTTGCTGGTATCAACATTGAAAACACAGAAGAGAATAGGCGGGCTTATCGGGGCATGATTTTTACGGCGAAAGGGCTTGGTGATTTCATAAGTGGCGCTATTCTTTTTGAAGAGACTCTGTATCAAAATCATGAAGACGGTGAGTCAATGGTTGCAAAAATTGACAAGTTAGGGATCATACCCGGCATTAAGGTTGACAAAGGTTTGCGACCACTTGCAGGTGGACATGAGGTTGAAACTTTTTGTCAAGGTCTAGAAGGTCTAGCAGAGCGGACCGCTGAATATTATGAGCGTGGCGCACGTTTTGCAAAATGGCGTGCTGTACTCCAAATCACTGCTGATGGATGTCCTACTGATCTTGCAATTAAAGAGAATGCTTGGGGTTTAGCTCGTTATGCCAGAATTTGTCAAGAATCTGGTCTTGTGCCAATTGTAGAGCCTGAAATTCTAATGGATGGCGACCATACTATTGAGCGAACAGCAGAAGCACAAGAGAGAATACTAACAGAAGTATACAAGGCATGCGCAGAAAACGGTGTTTTCTTAGAAGGTAGTCTATTAAAGCCTTCAATGACCGTTTCAGGTGCTGATAATGCTAATCAAGCTAGCTCCGAAGAGGTGGCTAAGATGACAGTACGTACAATGGAGCGCAGTGTACCTGCTGCTGTTCCAGGCATCATGTTTCTGTCCGGCGGATTAACAGAAGAAGATGCATCAGTTTATCTTAATACGATGAATAGTATTGAACGAAAAAGTTCTAGGAGTTTAGCATTTTCTTATGGAAGAGCATTGCAACAATCTTGTTTACAAGCCTGGCAGGGCCATGATATTGAGGCAGGTCAAAAAGCCTTATTGGCTAGAGCGCAAGCAAATTCAGAAGCTTGTACAGGCGATTATGCTGCAGGTTCTCAGCCTTCTTCACAAGATAGTTTATTTGAGGCTGGCTACAAATACTAATAAAGCCCATACTTTATGTAAGATAGACGTAAAAAGTCAACTCGTAAATTCTAGCGTATAATTGAGAGCCCGCTTATTGCGGGCTTTTTTATTGGCTAAATGAAAGAAAAAATGAAACAAAGTAAATACTTTCCTGTAATTGTTGTTGGTGGAGGCCATGCCGGTACTGAGGCGGCATTAGCTTCAGCGCGAATGGGTGTTGATACTTTACTAATAACACACAGTATTGAAACTTTAGGCCAGATGAGCTGTAACCCCGCTATTGGCGGTATTGGTAAAGGCCACCTAGTTAAAGAAATAGATGCGATGGGTGGTGTGATGGCAAAAGCTATCGATAAGGCAGGTATACAATTTAGAACACTCAATGCCTCTAAGGGTCCTGCAGTGAGAGCTACCAGAGCTCAAGCTGATAGAGTAATCTATAAGGCTACAATTAGACATGCTCTCGAAAACCAGGAAAATTTAATCCTCTTCCAACAAGCAGTCGATGACTTGATTATTGAGAATGATCAAGTTAAGGGAGTTATAACTCAGATGGGCCTTGAATTTTTTGCCGATAAAGTGATTCTCACTTCTGGCACTTTTCTTGGTGGTGTCATTCATATAGGCAGGAAAAATTTTCAGGGAGGCCGTCTAGGCGATGCACCGGCAAACCATTTAGCAGAAAAATTACGTTCATATAATTTGGGGGTAGGCAGATTAAAGACTGGGACGCCGCCGCGTTTGGACGGCAGAACAATTAATTTCGATGTTTTGCAGAAGCAATCTGGAGATATGCCTTTGCCAAGCTTTTCATTTATGGGAAATTCGAATGATCATCCGCAGCAAATCCCATGTTTTATTACCCATACTAATACTAAAACACATGAATATATTCGTGATGGTTTAAAGGACTCTCCAATCTTTAGTGGCATTATTGAAGGTGTAGGTCCACGCTATTGCCCATCAATAGAAGACAAAGTGGTGCGATTTTCTGAACGTGATTCACACCAAATATTTGTCGAACCAGAAGGATTAACCACTCATGAGGTCTATCCAAATGGTATTTCAACTTCTTTACCTTATGAAGTTCAAGAGGACTTAGTTCATTCAATCAAAGGATTTGAGAATGCAAAAATTGTGCGCCCAGGCTATGCTATTGAGTATGATTTCTTCGACCCCCGTGGCCTAAAGCAAACATTAGAAGTTAAAAAAGTCTCTGGCCTCTATTTTGCAGGACAAATTAATGGTACAACTGGCTACGAAGAAGCGGCAGCCCAAGGCTTACTTGCTGGAATTAATGCGGCTTTAAAAGTGCAGGATAAAAGCTCTTGGTATCCAAAACGTGACGAATCATATATTGGTGTTATGGTGGATGACTTGACTACCAAGGGTGCAAGTGAGCCATACCGTATGTTTACTTCACGCGCTGAATATCGTTTATTGCTTCGTGAGGATAATGCTGATGAACGTTTAACACCAAAGGCAAGAGAGTTGGGCTTGGTTGACGAAGAAAGATGGTATTCATTTGTAGGCAAATACGAACAAGTAACTACTGAAAAGAAACGTTTGAAATCTTTTTGGATTCAGGCTGGTGATACTCAAGCTGAAAGTGTCTTGGGTATAAAACTTAATCATGAATATAGCTTAGAGGCTTTACTCAAAAGACCTAACATTAACTACAAGAATCTCAGTCAAATTGAAAAAGCAAAGCCGTTTCTAGAAGACCCCATAATTATTGAGCAAGTTGAAAATCAGATTAAATACGAAGGTTATATTAAACGTCAGCTAGACGAGATAGAGAAGTACCGAAAGAATGAGGATACCGCTTTATCTGCTGATATCGATTACAGTACGATAAAGGCACTCTCAAGTGAAGTTAGACAAAAATTGAATTATATAAAGCCTGAAACAATAGGCCAAGCAAGTAGAATTCAGGGCGTAACGCCGGCATCTATTTCCATACTTTTAGTGTATTTGAAAACCTATAAAGCTTCATCGTGATTAAAGAGCAACAAGTGCTCTGTGAGGGTGCTGAGTTAATGCAAATTAATCTTTCTGGTAAGCAGATAAGTCAATTACTAAGTTACCTGTCGCTTATTTTAAAATGGAATAGGACATATAATCTAAGCGCAATTCGTGATCCGGTAGAATCTGTCAAGAAACACTTGCTTGACAGTCTATCTATACTCCCTTTTGTAAAACCAGGCCGATTACTTGATGTTGGTTCTGGTGCAGGTCTGCCGGGTATTGTTATCTCAATTATGCAGCCCGAAATTGAAGTGAGTGTCTTAGATAGTGTTGGAAAGAAGTGCCGGTTTATGCAAGTCGTAAAAACTGGGTTAGAGCTTGAGAACTTAACAGTTATAAATAGCAGGGTAGAGTCTTTTGAACAAAATAAGCATTACAATCAAATTACATCACGTGCCTTTGCCGGAGTGTATAAAACAATTCATCTAACTAAGCATTTACTGGCAGATAATGGTATCTACTTATTGATGAAAGGAGATTATATTGAAGAAAAAGATATTGACAAACTTAATGTAATTATTCATCCATTAAGTGTGCCATTTATTGCCGAGAAGCGATTAGTTTTAGAAATTAAGTTATAATTTCTCCATGCAAATTGTTGACTCCCATTGTCATATTGATCGTGTTGATTTAGAAGCATTTGGTGGTAGTGTTGAATCTATGCTGTCTCATGCAAAAGAATTATCGGTTAATCAATTCCTATGTGTTTGTATTGACCTAGAACATTTTGATCAGGTTCACAATCTAGCACTACAACATTCAAATATCTATGCTTCTGTTGGAGTCCACCCTACAGAGTTTATTAGTCAAGAGCCTAGCGTTGAAAAACTGTTAGAATTATCTTCAAGTGATAGAGTGATAGCAATCGGTGAAACTGGACTAGACTACTTTCGTGTAAAAAAAGATGAAGCAGATTGGCAAAGAGATCGATTTCGACGCCATATTAGAGCTTCAAATGAGTCGGAGAAGCCACTCATCATACATATGAGGGATTCTAAAGAAGACATTATTGATATTTTGCAAAAAGAGAATGCGCGGTCAGGTGTTATGCATTGCTTTGCTGAGGATTGGGAGACAGCAAAGGCGGCATTAGATTTAGGCTTTTATATTTCTTTCTCAGGTATTTTGACTTTTAATAATGCGAATGATTTGCGTGAAATCGCAAAAAAGGTTCCCGCTGATAGGCTTTTAGTAGAAACAGATTCGCCATATTTAACGCCGATGCCATATCGTGGCAAACCCAATAGTCCAGCTTATACTTATTATGTTGCAGAGAAACTAGCTGAAGTTCGCAATACTTCGATTGACGAAATAGCAAAAGTAACTACAAAAAACTTTAAGAACTTATTTTTCTCATAAAAAGTGACTATGAATGCATCCCCCAGACTTGTAACAGTTGATGAGTTTTCGATAGGACAGCGTTTAGATAACTACCTCTTAAAGAAACTCAAGGGCGTACCTAGACCACATATTTATCGTATTATTCGCAAGGGTGAGGTGAGAGTTAATAAGGGGCGTAAAAAAGCAGAATATAAGCTCCAGTTAAATGATGTAGTTCGTATACCACCGATTAAATTAGCTGCTGAAAAATCAATAAGATACTCCACAAACTTTATCGATTTATTAAGTAAGAGTGTGTTGTATGAAGACGAAGGTTTAATGATTATTAACAAACAAAATGGCGTCGCTGTGCATAGCGGTAGTGGTGTGAATGTTGGAGTGATTGAGGCATTAAAAGATAAATATAATCAACCAATTGAGCTAGTTCATCGGCTTGACCGTGCGACTTCTGGTTGCCTAATACTGGCTAAAAAACGCTCTGTCCTCAAAGGCTTACACCAACAACTAGTTAAACATCAGATGGAAAAACGATATATAGCATTTGTAAAAAATTCTTGGAGTAAGAAATACCATACAATTGACGCACCGATTTTTCAAAACTCTAGGTATAGCGTGGTTGATGTCAAAGGAAAGGAATCAATTAGTATTTTTCACCCAATAAAAAATTTTCAAGGCAAAGATTACAGTGCCTCACTAGTCGAGGTTGAAATTAAAACTGGGCGTACACATCAAATTCGTGTGCATGCAAAATATGCAGACCACCCAATTGCACAGGACGATAAATACGGTGACCACTTGTTTGATAAGGTGATGAAGGAAAAAGGGTTGAATCGACTATTTTTGCATGCCAAGTCAGTTACTTTTACAAATCCTACGACAAACGAAATCCAAAAAGTAGTTGCACCATTGCCAATCGAACTTGAAGATTTTTTAAACAAGTTATGAATGCCTATTTCCGTTTAATGCGTCTTAATAAACCGATTGGTATATATTTACTTTTGTGGCCAACTTATTGGGCGCTATTTTTGAGTGCTGGAGGTTGGCCCGATATTGATTTATTAATCATATTCACTTTTGGTGTAATTATTACGCGTAGTGCAGGCTGTGTAATTAACGATTATGCTGATCGCGAGATTGATAAACATATTACTCGAACTCGTGATAGACCTATTACTACAGGGGAAATTAGCCCGAAAGCAGCTTTACTATTATTTTTTGCTTTAGGATTAATAGCTTTCGCTTTGGTGTTGCTAACCAATACATTAACCATCAAGATCTCATTTATTGCAATAGCTCTCGCTGTTTTATATCCTTTTACTAAGCGTTGGACAAATCTACCACAGTTAATTCTGGGCTTAGCATTTGCGATGAGTGTGCCTATGGCATTTAGCGCTCAAACCGGTACTGTACCTGCATCAGCTGGATGGATTTTTCTGGCAACTGTGCTCTGGACGCTGATTTACGATACCCTTTATGCAATGGCAGACAGAGATGAAGATTTAAAAATTGGAGTTAAATCAACAGCGATTTTGTTTGCAAAATACGACCAAATTTTCATCACTTTACTGCAAATTTTATTAATGATAGTGTTTATAAAAATTGGAAATTTATTCGATTTAGGGGCTTTTTATGATATTTCTTTAATAATTATTTTATTTATTATGATTTATCATCAATTTTTAATCAAGAAGCGTCAAAAAATGGACTATTTTAAGGCTTTCATAAACAACCATTTCATCGGTATGACGCTATTTTCAGGTATTTTTCTCTCGATAGCTATTTAGAGATTATTTCTGTTGTTTTTTTGCAACAATTGCGATTTTTTCTGCAAAATTTCTTCTATTTTTAGTGTTTTTTCCTCAAAAAAACTTGACATGCTGATTTTGGTACTATAAAAAGTGCACCAATCAACAAATATGTTGGTTGTCTTTTATAACTTAATGGAGAGATGTTATGTTAATGGATAATGTAACTGGATGGATTAGAAAGTTAACTGAAGCGGGTGTAGCTGCGATCGCACTTGCAGTAGTTGTACAAGTAATCTTTGGTTCGGGTGCTGCATTCCTTCCAGGGGATGTAATTGCTACCTTAACTGGTATTATTAGTTCGCTTGGCGGTGCCGGCTTAGTCGGTTTACTTGCAGCGGCCTTGTTATACAAGATCTTTACACGTTAAAAGTAACATATTAACTCAATAAAAGACCCG
>CAJWTP010000040.1 GCA_913047325.1 uncultured Gammaproteobacteria bacterium | reverse complement strand
TTAGTATATATTTCTATTAAGTTTTGATATGATATGAAAAATATCGAACTTTGTATAATTCCACTAATGTTAGTGGGAATAACCTATATAGGAGTTTAAAGTGAAAATTTTATTTAATACTAAAATAGCTATTGTTCTAGCAAGTGTACTATTTGGTGCTTCAGCTATGGCAGGGACAGTGGTCATTAATTCATATAATGCAGACCCAGCTCCAAAAGCTGCATTGCAGGGAGTTATTGATGGATTTGAGGCTGAGAATCCAGATGTAGATGTTGTCGTTAATGTTTTTGACCATGAAGGTTACAAAGCTGCTATTCGCAACTTTTTAACAGCCGATGCACCAGACATTGCGTTCTGGTTTGCTGGCAACAGAATGCGACCGTACGTTGAAGCAGGTTTGTTCGCTCCAATCGATGATGTTTGGGCTGACCAAGGTCTTTATTCTTTGATGAAGACATCTGCTCCATCTATGACTATTGATGGTAAAAAATGGGGCATTCCTTTTAGTTACTACAACTGGGGTGTTTACTACCGTCAAGATATCTTTGAAGATTTAGGGATTGCGGTACCTAGTAATTGGGATGAATTTATCGCAGCTGGTGAAACTCTTAAAGCGAATGGAGTTACACCAATTACTATTGGCACAAAGTGGTTATGGACTGCTGGAGGTGTGTTTGACTACCTAAACCTACGTACAAATGGTTATGACTTCCATATGGCGCTAACTAAAGGCGAGATCGCTTGGACTGATGACCGTGTTCGCGCAACGATGGCTAACTATCAACAATTGATTGATGGAGATTTCTTTCTTGAGAATCATGCGGCTTTGAGCTGGCAAGAGGCGCTTGCTCCTATGGCTAGCGGAGATGCCGCTATGTATGTTATGGGCAACTTTGCCGTGGCTGCATTACGTGAGCTTGGCTTAGATGACACTAAGTTAGGTCTATTCCAATTCCCAGAAATTACTCCGGGAATTTCTACGGCTGAAGAGGCACCTACCGATTCTATTCACCTTACTGCAGGTGCAAAGAATCCGGTTGATGCTAAGCGCTTCTTAGCTTATGCTGCTCGTGCCGATGTTCAAACGGCTTGGAATGGAGCGCTAGGTCAGTTGCCTACCAATGCAGCTGCTGGTGTATCTGATGACAAGTTCTTGAATGCTGCTTTTAGCATGCTTAATAACGATGCGCCTGGCGGTGTTGCACAGTTCTTTGACCGTGATGCACCGGCGGAAATGGCTTCTGCTGGAATGGAAGGCTTCCAAGAATTCATGGTTCATCCAGATCGTCTTGAAGCAATCTTGCAGCGTTTAGAAAAAGTTCGCCAACAAGTTTATTAATTAATAAACTGTTTTCTCCGTTCCGTGTTCAAGTATTCTTGAACACGGAACTTTTACATATTATGTATATGATTAGGAATATCCATGTATTCTTATTGGAAAAAAAACCAACTCAAGTTGTCACCGTGGCTTTTTCTTGCCCCAGGCATCTTCATATTTCTTCTTTATGTCATACTCCCGATATTTCAATCTGTTAGTTTAAGTTTCTATGAGTGGGATGGGCTAGGTTTAAAAACCTATATTGGTTCGAGTAATTATGTTGAGCTTTTAGATGATGAAGCATTCTATACATCTCTAAAAAATAATGTTATTTGGTTACTATTGTGTCTGCTAGCTATTCCAGCAGGGTTGTTTGCAGCTCTATTCTTGAACCAAACAGTCCGCGGTATTCGTATTTATAAGTCCCTATTCTTCTTTCCATTTGTAATCTCTCAAGTAGTAGTAGGTCTAGTTTTTACTTGGTTCTATGACCCTTCAAATGGCTTGTTAAATGTAATTCTTGAAACCTTTGGATTTGATCCTGTAGCTATATTAGCTGATGAAGATTACGTTACTTATGGAATTATTGCTGCAGGGCTTTGGCCACAAACTGCCTATTGCATGATTTTATATCTCACAGGCTTAAATTCCGTTGATCCTGAGCAAATAGAGGCTGGACGCATTGATAACGCTAGAGGATGGCGTTTGTTGTGGTACGTTATCTTGCCCCAGCTAAAACCTGCAACCTTTATTGCAATTGTCGTTACAGTTATTGGCGCATTAAGATCTTTTGATTTGATTTCTATTATGACTAGGGGCGGACCATGGGGTTCTAGTCGAGTTTTGGCCTACTATATGTACGAGAAGGCATTCTCAGAGTACGGCTATCGAATGGGTTACGCTGCCGCTATTGCTGTTATTCTACTGGCTATTATGATGATATATATTGCAGTTATCCTTTATAGGATATACCGCGATGAAAGGAGTGTTTAGTTATGTTTCCTACTCCAATAGAAAGAACCAGGCCTCTAACTCGGCGACTATACAAAGTCGCTTTGCCTGTTTCCATTATTATTTGGTTGCTCCCGCTACTTGCAGTGGCATTAACTTCAATACGCACTGGTGCAGACATTAATTCTGGCAACTACTGGGGTATGCCGACTTCATTTAATTTAATTGAAAACTATACCGCCATATTTAATAATTCTCCGATAGGGTATTACATTCTAAATAGCTTTAAAGTGACCATTCCGACTGTGATTGGCGCAATAACTCTTTCAAGCCTTACAGGCTTTGCATTAGGCGTTTATAAATTTAAGCTTAATTTATTCGTATTTTTTATGTTTATAGCGGGAAACTTTGTGCCTTTTCAGATATTAATGGTTCCTGTGAGGGATCTTTCACTTTCCCTTGGTCTATATAATACAATAACCGGTCTGGTGGCTTTTCATATCGCATTTCAAACCGGCTTCTGCACTTTTTTTATGCGTAATTTTATTCGCGCTTTACCATTCGAGTTGATTGAAGCTGCCAGAGCTGAAGGCGTTTCTGAATTCAGAATTTTCTGGTATGTTGTAGTCCCGCTAATGCGCCCTGCAATGGCAGCATTATCTGTACTTATATTTACCTTTATATGGAATGACTATTTCTGGGCATTGGTATTAACTCAAGGCGCCGACACTATGCCTGTTACAGCTGGTTTAAACTCTCTAAATGGTCAATGGATTTCTAATCAACACTTGGTATCAGCTGGATCAATAATTGCCGCTCTTCCTCCAGTTGTAATGTTTTTTTTAATGCAAAAACATTTTATAGCTGGACTAACCCTAGGAGCCGTTAAATAATGAATCAATGGCGTCTTGACACTCATGATCAAACTTTGGTTTTGTCATCCCTAAATGAAAGGTTGCCATGCATTATATATTGGGGTGTTCGCTTGCCTAATGAAGAAAACCTTAGTAGCTTATCTGATGCGGTGATCAAAGACTGGGGAGATAATTTGTTAGATAAGGTGGCCGAAATGTCTATTTTGCCTGAACAATCTGCAAATTTTTCAGGACAACTTGGCTGCAAAATGAGAGGCGTTGAAGGAGTTATTCTTAATAGCTGCTTTATGTTTTCAGGGAGTGACAATAGTAAAAATAGATTGCGCTTAATTTATTCAGATGCAGATTTAGAATTAACATATACGGCAACAATAACTGCATTTGAGGCTAGTAATATGTTTAGCTTGACAGCAAGAATTGATAGCAATAATTCAATATTTATGGACTGGCTTTCAGCTCCTGTATTGCCTGCACCTCAAAACAGCAATGAAATGATTGACTATAGCGGACAGTGGTGTGGCGAGTTTCAAAGACAAACTAATCGTTGGACTACGGGGGCTCGGCTTCGAGAATCTCTTACAGGCACTACTGGTCATGCCAACTTTCCAGGTTTGCTTATACCTACAATTGGAAGTTCAGAGAACTTGGGTTCATGCTATGGTTTTCATTATGGTTGGTCCGGCGGTCACCGCATGGTTGCCGAACAGCTGCAAGATGGCCGCCGACAGATTCAATTCGGCAACACTGAGCGTAGCGAACTGGTTTCAGGAAAAAGCTTTGAGACAGCCCAACTTTTCGCTTGTCATTCAAGCCAAGGTCTGGGCGGTGTTGGAAAATCATTTAGAGACCATGCAAGCTTGTCGATTATTAAAATTACCGATGGAAAAAGCCATAGACCTGTTCACTACAATTGCTGGGAGGCTGTCTATTTCGATCATGATGTTAGCCAACTCAAGGAAATAGCAAGTCAAGCTGCGGAAATTGGGGCAGAGAGATTTGTTCTCGACGATGGCTGGTTTAAAGGGCGAAATAATGATAAATCTAGTCTTGGTGACTGGCAAGTTGATGAGAACAAGTATCCAAAAGGACTGCATCCTTTAATAAATCATATACATTCACTTGGTATGTCTTTTGGCTTGTGGTTTGAACCTGAAATGGTTAGCCCAGATAGTGATTTATTTCGCTCACATCCAGAGTGGATTATGGGGGATGAAAATCAAGCTCTTGGAAGAGGACAACTCGTTCTTGATATTTCCATCAAAGAAGTACAAGAATATCTTTTTGCGAGAATTAACTCGCTATTAAATGAATATCCAATTGAATACATTAAATGGGACCATAACAGAGTATTACCATATCCAGATGCATCCCAAACAAGAGCTTTATATGGTCTTTTAGGTCGTATAAGAGAGGCACACCCAAGTATTGAAATTGAATCGTGTTCGTCAGGTGGCGGTAGGATTGATTATGGAATTTTAAGACATACTCAAAGAGTCTGGCTATCGGATAGTAATGACGCATTAGAAAGATTACGTATTCAGCACGAGGCTCTACTATGGCTGCCATTATCTGTAACTGGAAGTCATGTTGGTCCGAAGGTTTGTCATACCTCTGGACGAGAGTTATCAATGTCATTTAGAGCATGGGTTGCAGCACAAAGACATATGGGTTTTGAAATGGATCCAAGAGAATTAACTTCTAAAGATAAAGCTCTTCTTAAATCAGTAACAAAATGGTGGAAAGAGAATCGCCAATGGATGATGGATGCTAGTATTTTGCGTTTACCTTGCACCGATAAAAGTATTATTGCTGAGATTCAGATTAATACTGATGCTGATCACTTTGTGGTTTTTGCGGGTCAAAATTCAACATCAGAATTCAGCTCACCAGTTCCATTGGCGCTAGCCGGGCTTGACTCTAAGTCGATGTATAATATTTCTCTATTTAACAAAAAAGAAATAAAATCATTGGGCAAGTCAAATAAAGGTCTTTTGACAAAAAAATTGAGGCTAAGTGGACAATTTTTAATGACTCAGGGTTTGCAATTGCCTAAAGTATTTCCGGCAAACATGATGTTAATAGAAGGAGATAAGGTAGCATGAGCAAATCAAATAATCGTCGATCTTCAAACTGGTACGGAAAAATGAATAAAGATGGCTTTATTCATCGTAGTTGGATGAAAAGTCAAGGCCTTCCAGATCATGTATTTGATGGTCGTCCAATTATTGGAATTTGTAATACATGGTCAGAGCTAAACCCTTGTAACGCAGGTTTAAGAAAACTTGCTGAAGGAGTTAAGCGTGGAGTTTGGGAGGCAGGAGGGGTTCCCTTGGAATTTCCAGTAATGTCTCTTGGGGAAACTCAAATGAAGCCTACAGCAATGCTGTTTCGAAATCTCCTGTCTATGGATGTAGAAGAAAGTATCAGGGCTTATGGAATTGATGGAGTTGTTCTTTTGGGTGGTTGTGATAAAACAACTCCCGGACAACTGATGGGCGCAGCTAGCGTTGATTTGCCGACTATTGTTGTATCTTCAGGACCAATGCTTAATGGCAAATATAAAGGCAAAGATATAGGTTCCGGAACCGATGTTTGGCGTTTTTCAGAAGAGGTAAGGGCTGGAGATATGACATTAAAAGAGTTTATGGCAGCTGAAACGGGCATGAGTCGTTCTTCAGGAGTTTGTATGACAATGGGAACTGCTTCGACAATGGCTAGCCTAGTGGAGGGCATGGGACTGAGTTTACCAACAAATGCGACGCTCCCTGCAGTCGACGCAAGACGAATGACCCTTGCTCATTTGTCTGGGAAAAGAATTGTTGAGATGGTTGAAGAGGACCTCAATTTATCTAAAGTAATCACTAAAGAAAGTTTCCAAAATGCCATAACGCTTAATAGTGCAATTGGAGGTTCAACAAACTCTGTCATTCACTTACTTGCTCTAGCTGGAAGATCAGAAATTGAATTGGATTTAAAGGACTTCGAAAAAGCTGAAGATATTCCTTTACTAGTTAATTGTATGCCTTCAGGAAAGTACCTAATGGAAGATTTCTGTTATGCAGGAGGAATTCCAGCTGTTATGGATCAAATCAAAAGTTTTATTAAGCCAGCAAATACAGTATTAAATAAAGATATCGCTCATTATTTCAATGAGGCTGAAATATTAAATGAAGATGTAATAAGTACTATCGATAAGCCACTTAAGTATTCTGCTGGATTGAAGGTGCTGAGAGGTAATCTGGCTCCAAATGGTGCCATAATTAAACCTGCTGCAGCTACAGAAGATTTGTTAAGTCATGAAGGAACAGCGTATGTTTTTGAGGATATTGAAGATTTAAAGGAAAATATTGACAGGTCAGATCTTCCGGTCACAAAAGACACTATTCTTGTTTTAAAGGGTTGCGGACCCAAAGGCTATCCAGGAATGCCAGAGGTTGGCAATATGCCAATACCGAGAGTCCTTGTTGAGCAGGGTGTTAGAGATATGATTCGTATATCAGATGCAAGGATGTCAGGTACAGCATTTGGAACTATAGTTCTGCATGTTGCCCCAGAGTCCAATGTTGGTGGTCCAATCTCAATTGTTGAAACTGGTGACCGTATTAGACTTGATGCTAGGAATGGATTACTTGAGCTTCTAGTTTCAGAATCAGAAATTAATGAGCGCCTGAAATCTAGAAAACAGCCAAAAGAGAACTATGCTCGTGGATACGCAAAGCTTTATATCGAAACTGTTATGCAGGCTGACAAAGGAGCAGATTTAGATTTTTTGGTGGGCAAAGATACTCGCCTTCCTAACCGAGAATCACACTGATGGATAATTACGCAACTTTTAAAGATTTAGAAGACACTTCTGTTTTTATTACTGGAGGCGGCTCTGGAATTGGCGCTTCAATAACCGAAGGCTTTTTGTCTCAAGGAGCCAAAGTGGCTTTTGTTCAGAGGTCAAATTGTGATAAATTTTTAGATCAAGTTTCTTCAAAATATAAGCATAAACCATTGTTTATTAAATGCGACATCACAAATACAAATGATTTAAAGGCTGCAATCTCAGAATCAAGTAGGATTAATGGTGGAATTAATGTACTTATTAATAATGCAGCAAACGATACCAGGCATACGCTCAAAAATATGACTCCAGAAGAGTGGGATGAGGTGATTAATATCAATCTAAAACCTCATTTTTTTACTGCTCAAGCTGTTGCACCATTCATGAAGAGCAAGGGTGGAGGCAGCATTATTAACCTTTCTTCTGCATCTTATTTAATGGGTAATGTCGGCTATCCAGCCTATATTGCTTCTAAGGCCGGTATTACAGGATTGACTCGGAGCCTGGCGCGTGAGTTAGGTGAAGATGGTATTAGAGTGAATACTTTGATTCCTGGCTGGGTTTTAACAGATAGACAAATAAAGCTATGGGCTAATGATAAAGATCTAGCAAGTCATTTGAATAAACAATGTATTAAGGAACACTTAATACCTAACGATTTGATTGACTCAACTCTATTTTTAGCATCAAATGCATCTCGAATGATGACTGGCCAAGCTCTAGTGGTTGATGGTGGTGTTGTGGTTACAGGGTAAAAATATGATTGAAATAAAGGCTAAATGGATTGCAGCAGACTGGGGAACAACCCATATGCGTGCTTGGGCCATTGGAGAAGAGGATAACGTATTGGCTTTTAGAGAGTCAAATGAAGGCATGAAAGATCTTCAGCAAAATGAATTTGAACCTGTTTTATTGAAACTTATTGAGAGCTGGCTCGATGATACTAAAGTCACTACAGTTATGGCGTGCGGCATGGTAGGATCAAAGCAAGGGTGGGTAGAGACTCCTTACTTGAAAACTCCTTGCGTTCCAATAGATAACCAACAGCTTACAATTGCAACTACAAAGGATAACCGTATTAAGGTTAATTTCGTGCCAGGAGTAATGCAAAATAATTCAGCTGATATTATGAGAGGTGAAGAAACTCAAATTGCTGGATTTATTAATAAAAATCCAGATTTCAATGGTGTTGTTTGTCTTCCAGGTACTCATACAAAATGGGTCAATGTAAAGGAAGGACAAATAACAAGTTTTAAAACTTTTATGACAGGTGAGCTCTTTGGCGTAATTTCTAATCACACTCTAATTAGACATTCAATTTCGATAAAAGGATGGAACCAAGCTGGCTTTGAAGCAGGTATTCATGAAGGGTTTAATAATCCAGGCTCAATTGCATCAAACCTTTTTTCCTTGCGAGCTGAATCAATAGTCAATGATTTAGATCGTGATCAAGCAAGGTCAACCCTATCAGGACTTCTTCTGGGTGTTGAACTTAATGGGGCTCAAACCTTTTGGGAAAACAGTAATGTAATAATTATTGGATCACAGCTTCTGTCAGATAATTATCACCAAGGATTAAAAATTCTTGGAGGTCAAAGTCAATTATTCAGTCTCGAAACAGCAACGCTATCTGGCTTAAGTTTTGCTTATAGAGAACTTAATTCTAATTAAGAGCAATGAGTAGAAAAATAATTGCCATTTTGCGAGAAATTAAACCCAATGAGGTGCTCGAAGTAGCGCATACAATTGTAAACGCTGGAATTACTCAAATAGAAGTTCCTATGAATTCTCCTAGTGTGTTTGATAGCATTAAATTGCTTCATAATGAATTTGATGGTCATATTCAAATTGGCGCTGGAACAGTTACGAATATTGAGCAGGTTGAAATTCTTTCTGATATTGGAGTTGACTTTATAGTTTCTCCAAATTTCGATCCAAAAGTCGTTGAGGCAACTAAGAAAGCTGACATGTTAAGCTATCCAGGTGTGATTACTCCTACAGAATGTTTTTCAGCCTTAAATTGTGGCGCTGATGGGCTAAAGTTTTTCCCAGCATCTATGCTAGGCGAAGCTAATTTAATTGCCTTAAAGGCAGTTCTGCCAGCAAACGTGCCTCTATATATGGTTGGTGGTGTTGGTCCGGAAAACTTTTCATCATGGTTTAGTGCTGGCGCAACTGGCTTTGGAATAGGTTCTGGCATCTATAAAGCTGGAGATAGATCTGAAATAGTCGCTAATAAAGCAAAGTCGATTGTACTATCTTATGATGAAGCTCAAAAATGATCAAAGAGTGTTTGCCTCTAGAGTCTTGTGATTTGGGTGAGGGGCCATTATGGCACCCAAAACTGAAGTCACTTTTTTGGTTTGATATTAACGCCTTTAAGATGTTTAACTGGAAGGATGGCAAGCTGAAGACTTGGGATTTTTCTGAGCCAGTTTCGGCTGCAGGTTGGATTGACGAAGATAGCCTGATAGTAGCTAGTGCGTCCGCATTAATTAAACTATCACTTTCTTCAGATACTCGAAAGGTTTTGGTTGATCTAGAGGCTGATATGCACCATACGCGTTCAAATGATGGTCGAGCAGACCCTTGGGGTGGCTTTTGGATTGGGACTATGGGACTTCATGCAGAAAAGGGCGCAGGAGCTATCTATCGTTTTTATAAAGGTGAACTGAAAAAATTGCATCAAGAAATTACCATTCCAAATAGTATTTGCTTTTCACCTGAGAAAAATTTTGTTTATTTTGCTGATACAAGGAAAGAGAAAATCTGGAGACAGGATTTAGATCAATCAAATGGCTGGCCAATGAACAAACCCATTGTGTTTATTGATTTTAAGGCGCAGGGTATTCATCCAGATGGATCCGTTTGTGATAGCGAAGGCTTTCTTTGGAATGCTCAATATGGGGCGTCTAGATTGGCTAGATATAGCCCTGAAGGGGAGTTAGACAGGGTAGAGAATTTTCCCGTTTCCCAAGTTACATGCCCTGCTTTTGGTGGTGAATATTTTGATACTATTTTCGTGACATCTGCTTGTCAAGGACTAAAGGAAGCTGATTTGAAAATTGAACCTTTGGCTGGTAAAGTGTTTCATTTTGAATCTGACGTAGTTGGCTTAGCCGAATATCAAGTAGAATTGTGAGGCTATCATGACCCCTAAATTAGGAAGCTGTTATTATCCTGAGCATTGGCCTGAAGAGAAGTGGAAGAAAGATGCAGAAGATATGGTTGCTTCTGGCTTATCTTGGGTCCGCATTGGAGAATTTGCCTGGAGCCGTCTAGAGCCTGAAGAGGGTGTTCAGAATTTTCAGTGGCTTGACCGCGCTATCTCTGTCTTGGGCAATGCTGGATTAAATATTGTAATGAGTACGCCTACAGCAACACCCCCTAGGTGGGTTGTTGATAAATGGCCAGATATGCTTATTGTTGATATTGAGGGTAGGCCTCGTCAGTTTGGATCAAGAAGGCACTATTGCTTTTCACACGAGGGTTATCTTAAAGAAGCACTGAGGATCGCAGAAATTGTTGCAAAGCGATATGGCGCAAACCCTTATATCAAAGCATGGCAGCTAGATAATGAATACGGTTGTCATGACACAACTCTGTCCTATAGTCCATCAGCACTTGAGGCCTTTAGAGGATGGATTGCAAGAAAATATAAAACAATTGATCAGCTTAATGAGTCCTGGAAAAATGTATTCTGGTCCATGGAGTACAATAGCTTTGAACAAGTTCAATTGCCAAATCTAACTGTCACAGATCCAAATCCAATTCATGAACTAGACTTTAGAAGATTTAGCTCTGATCAGGTTGTAAATTTCAACCACAGTCAGGTTCTAGTCATGAGGAAATTTACGAAAATGCCTCTCATTCACAACTATATGGGTCGAATTACAGATTTTAATCACTACGAAGTGGGAGAGGATCTCGATGTTGCTAGTTGGGATAGCTATCCCCTAGGTTTTTTAGAGGATCGATCTAGACAAAATGATGAATTTAAACACAGGTTTATGCGCTTTGGAGATCCAGATTTTCAAGCTTTTCATCATGATTTATATAGAACTGTCGGAAATGGCCGGTGGTGGGTAATGGAGCAACAACCAGGCCCTGTCAATTGGGCTCCATACAACCCTGAGCCTGCACCAGGAGCAGTTAGACTTTGGACATGGGAAGCAATTGCCCATGGCGCTGAGGTTGTTAGTTATTTCCGATGGCGCCAAGCCCCTTTTGCTCAAGAACAAATGCATGCAGGACTTCAAAGGCCTGATGGAGAAGTTGCTCCAGGATTAATTGAGGCCTCTCAAGTGTTTTCTGAGTTGAATGATTTTGAGAGTATTGACCAAGTTCAATCAAAGATTGCATTAATTTTTGACTATGAGAGTTGTTGGGCATGGGAGATTCAGCCACAAGGAAAAGACTTTAGTTACTTTGAATTAGTTTATGACTACTATAAAGCTCTGAGAGCTCTTGGACTTTCAGTAGATATATTACCACCTAACCAAAACAGTTTTAGAGGCTATAAAGTTGTTATGATGCCTGGTTTAATGCATATTGGAAGTGATCTCAAGAGTGCAATTGATGCGTTTGACGGTGTTTTAATTTCAGGTCCAAGAACTGGATCAAAGACTGTAGATATGTTTATTCCGCCTGAGCTTCCTCCTCTTGTGCCAGGCGTTAAAGGCACTGTAGCGAGTGTTGAATCACTTAGACCTAATGCTTTTATTTCAATCAAAGATAGTGGTTATTTTAAAGATTGGATGGAAACCTTGGTTGACTGTGAAGATGTTGTTGGAGTCTGTGAAGATGGGAGGCCAGCCATTATTGGCCATGAAAACAATCTTTATATCGCTGGATGGGCGGATCAAGACACTCTAAAAAAGCTTTTTTCTAGCGTTTGTAATTCTCAAGATATTAGTACAACTGATTTGATTGATTGTGTGAGAACTCGCGAGACATTAAAGCATCGCTTTTGGTTTAATTATAGTGATCAGGAATCAAAAGTTGGTTTAATCAATATTCCACCTTCAGGCGTATTTTGGGAACCACTGTAATCTTCTAATTATTTAACTCTGAGCTCTGTTTTAGGGTCAAAAAATAAAGCTTTTGAAGTTTTAGCCTCTATTCCAACTTTGGCACTTGTTGATGGTAATTTTTCATCTCTAGACTCTACAACAACTCTATCTCCGCTTTGGGTCTTTAGGTAGATATAAGAGATATCTCCAAGTGCTTCAGTAAATTCAACTTCTAGGTCTCCGGACTTTGCAAGTTTCAAATGTTGTGGTCTAAGGCCGATAATCAATTCAGACATTAAGGAGGTTATCGTATCACTTACATCAAGTTTTAATGTTTCAAGACTTGGTATCGATAGCTTTCCATCAGTAATGCTTCCTTTTAAAAGGTTGATAGTTGGAGAGCCTATGAAGCCTGCTACAAAGATATTCTGAGGATCATCATAAAGTGATAATGGAGTGCCTACCTGTTGAATTCGACCTTCTTTAAGGACTACAATTTTATCGGCCAGAGTCATTGCTTCGACTTGGTCATGAGTAACATAAATGATAGTTGTTCCCAGTTCACGGTGTAAACGAGTGATTTCAACCCGCATCTCAACCCTAAGCTCAGCATCGAGATTAGACAATGGCTCATCGAACAAAAAAACTTCAGGACCACGAACAATTGCGCGACCAATAGCTACTCGCTGTCTTTGTCCACCTGATAGGGTTTTAGGCTTTCGATCTAAGTAAGGCTCTAGGTGCAAAATACTAGCGGCTTCATTAACTTTTTCATTAATTACAGCAGCAGGAACTTTTGTCATTTTAAGGCCAAAAGCCATATTTTCTCTTACAGTCATATGGGGATAAAGAGCATAGGACTGAAAGACCATGGCAATACCCCTGTCAGCTGGTTGCATTTTGGTAACATTTTTGTCACCAATATGAATATCTCCACTTGTGACCTCTTCAAGTCCAGAGATCATTCTAAGTAGGGTTGATTTCCCGCAACCAGATGGGCCAACAAATACACAAAATTCTCCATCTTTTATATCTAAATCTATTCCATGAATAACTTGTATATCGCCATATTTTTTAGTTGCATTGATAATTTTTACCGCTGACATAGCTAATATATCCTTTTAATGATTAGTTGCTTTCTTGGAAATTACAATAATAGCTCAGTATAGATTGTTCGTTTAAAGCCTAATTATTGGAACTACTAACAACAATAATTTCGACGTTATTATTATTACATATGTTGGTTATTTCTGGAGATGGCTGAATATTTGTGACAAGTGTATCGATTTCAGATATATTGCCAATTAACATTGGTGCTGTACGATCAAACTTAATATTATCTGCAACAAGTATCAATTTTCGACAGTGTTCAAATATAGCTTTTGAAACTATAACTTCTTCATAATCAAAGTCCATTAATGAGCCATCGTTGTCTATAGCTGAGACTCCTACAACTGCATAATCTACTTTGAATTGTTTAATAAAATCAGCTGTATTTTCACCAATGACAGCACAATCTGAATTTCGAACCTTACCTCCTGCCATCCAAACTTCAGCGTTATTAGATTGAGCAAAAATATTAACAATATTAATATTATTTGTAATTACTTTAAGCCCTTGATGAGAAAGAAGTGATTGTGCCACTTGCTCTGTTGTTGTTCCTATGTTAATAACAATAGAAGAGTTGTCAGGAATAAATGCAGCAACGGCATTTGCAATTTCCTTTTTTTCATCACTGGCTAAAGATTTTCTAGAACTGTAAGCAACATTATGCACCCCGGAAGAGTAAAAAGCACCACCATGAGTGCGCGTCAATAATTCTTGATCACACAAATTATTTATATCGCGTCGTATGGTTTGTTGAGTGACTTCAAATGTTTCAGCTAAATTTTCAACGCTTACATAACCTTCTTGTGATGCAAGAGAAAGTAAGTCATGTTGGCGTTTGTTCAGTATTTCCATATATATTATTAGAAAAGAATAGTATTAGACTAAATTATAGTGTAATTTGAATTGTTTTTTCTTTTTTTTTCTTTTTTTTTCATAATAGTTGATAAACGAACATATTTCGTATAAATTTACTTTGAGTTTTGATATGATAAGAAAAATACCTATAAATAATTAATTAAATTAGAGGTTAAATTCATTCATCTCTACGACTCTCCCTTCTTTTATTGAAAGTTCAGCAGCTTCTCCTATAGCCACAGCTACTAAACCGTCATTTAGAGAAACCTCCGGCAGCGAGTTAGATCGAATAGCTTTAATGAAAGACTGGTGTTCATAAAATGTTGAACCATGGTGATGACCTACTGCAAGGATTTGTTCATCAACCGCGATAGTTTCTTTTTTAGCTTTTTCACTTTCTCTTAAACCAATTCTGACATCAGAAATCGAAATACCTGAATCGTTAGAAGGAACCGCAGTTTCTATTTTTCCTATTGAACCTACGGCACATAATTCTTCTTGATACTCAGAGTTTTCCGCGAACATGCACAAGTCTAGTAATGCCCTTACCCCGTTTTCGAAATCCACAATTACAAATGCATTGTCTAGCATGTCCGGGACTTTTCCATCGTACTCTTCATCTAAATGGTTGACATCTTGATTGCCACTAGCATAAACCTTTAAAGGCTCGCTTTGGGCGATTAACCTCATTAAATCAAAAAAGTGACAGCATTTTTCAACCAATGTACCGCCCGTATTTATTGCAAATCTATTCCAGTCATCTACCTTATGCAAAAATGGGAATCTATGCTCTTTAATTGAGAGCATATACAGATCACCAATAGTCTTGTTATGAATTTCTTCAATCATTTTTTTAACAGGCGGCATATAGCGATACTCCATCGCTGTCCAAATGACTCCAGGGTAGTTTTCAGTTAGAGAAGCAAACTCCTTACAGTCTTCAACGGTTGTACACAAAGGCTTCTCAATCAAGAGATGTGCATTTGACTTGAGGACGCTCTTTAAAACCTCAATGTGAGTAAAGTTGGGCGTAGCAATAATGTAGGCGTCAGCTATATTTGCTTCAACGAGGTCTTCACAATTAGTAAAAACTGATACATCATTTTTTAATAAATCTAGGCACTGGTTAATTGATTCAGGGCTTGTATCGCACAATGCAACAACTTCCGCATCATCAATAATTTCAATGTTGAGGATGTGTTCTTGGCCCATACAGCCAGCACCGATAATTGCATATTTAATTTTATTTGTCATAGTGTATAGGCTGGAATATCCATTTGATTGCCAAGATGGATCAATTGGTCAGATACATCGCCATAGGTAAAGGCTACATGATGTTCTAGTCCTCCTCTGAACATTTGTTCTGCCTTATGGGCGCTATCCTGACCTAAACTGATAACGCCTGATGTCCCCGAGAAGGAGTTTGGTCTGTCGATAACGGTTCCTTTTAAGATAAAGAACTGCAACTTATTGCGAGCTTTAGAGACTCTGAAAATAGTTATTTCACCCGACTTGAGACTAAAGTCATGAAGAAGTGGTTTCTTTCTGTTTGAGTGAATGCCCGATTTGGCGGTCCCTTCTTTTGCCATACTTATTGGCGCCAGGCCGCAATGCCAAAAAACTATTGAGTTGTCAGTCTTGTCAACATCAACAATATCAACTAGGAGCGACGGGTTGCCGTTGATTTGATTAAGTATATTGCAACTGATCCCCCCTAAAACGTCAGCCTCGCAAGCACAACTGACCTTCTTTTCATTCATCATAGCCATAGGGCCGCAGGACGCGCAGCCATATTCAGTGAATGTTTCTGGCCAGCATCTGATTGCGAAAGCGTCTAGGCTGTGTTTCTCTTTTAAGCTATCCAGCCCATGGTAAATTGAAATGCTCTTTTCAAGTTCATCCTGGACAAGCTCCTCAGTACCCTGAAGGTAGCCAGAAATTGTATTTTTTGTACTTGCAATTGTCCCTTTTTCTACGTTTTTTGCCTCGTCAAACAGATCCTCGAGTTCAAGGTCAATCAATGAAACATTAAGTTTATCTGTCACCTCTGCTGAGTCATAGTCGCAGGTATCAAAGCCCTCAGGCCTTGTGCCAATAATTCCAATTGTTTGCTTATCAATGGTATAGCTAAAATCACCTTGATTAGA
>CAJWTP010000039.1 GCA_913047325.1 uncultured Gammaproteobacteria bacterium | reverse complement strand
CAATATTCGGACTCTAATGGAAACCTGCCGGACGCTTTTTTTGAACGATATTGAATCATAACTGGACATTTTCCAGGGTAATTTTTTAGTAGTCCAGCAAGATTTATATAATTTAATTGTTGGCTAACGTCTAAAGATAATTGTAAATATTTAGCATATTTTGTTTGCACTTTTTCTACTGGTTCAATACGCTCAATAACGACCTGCCATTGATCTCGAAAATCCTTTTTAACTTTTCCAGTAATTACAACTACCTCGTCAAGCACTAACATGTCGCTGTTCGCACCTAGAGATTTTGTAAACAAGACCGCATTTATTTTTCTAGTATTGTCTTCTATTACCAAACTAGCCATTGATCCTTGCTGTGTATTTCTATATTCAATTTCAGAAATTAAAGCCAAAACTCGTACCTCACGATTATTTCTAAAAACAATTTTGTGAGGGAGGGTACAAACTATCGACTTCAGGCCAACCTTATATTCATCTGCAGGATGATGATTCAAGTAATACCCCATAACACTTTTCTCAAACATCAACTTTTTCTTGAAAGTTAAATAATCGCCCTTTATGTATTTTTTCTCATAATCTATATGACTCTCAACATCAGAAAACAATCCAGCTTGACCTTTAGAAAAGTCATTTTGTCTTTGTTCGGCCTGTTTTGTGGCGCTTGGATAGGTATTGATTAGTGTTGCCCTATCAACATCAAAAACATCAAAAGCACCACTATATATGAGTGCTTCGATAGTTCTTCGATTAATATACCTTCTCTCTATACGTAAACAAAAATCAAAAATATCCTGATAAATTCCGTTCTTTTCGCGCTCAGCCATCATAGCTCTAACGAATGCTTCACCAACACCTTTGATTGCACCTAAACCATAGACTATTGATTTGTTGTCAGTGATACTAAATTCATAATCTGATTGACATATATTTGGCGGAAAAATTATAAGTCCGATTTTTTTACACTCACTAATCGTGAAAGCTATGCGGTCAGTATCGTCCATTACTCCAGATAAAACTGCAGCCATAAAAGGTGCGGGAAAATGTGACTTAAGCCAGGCTGTTTGATAAGAAATATATGCGTAGGCTACTGAATGAGACTTATTGAAACCATATCCTGAAAAAGTGTCAATAAGATCAAATATTTCGTTAGCTTTTTTTTCATTTATCTCCTTTTTAGCAGCGCCTTCCACAAAGACCTGGCGTTGCTTGGCCATCTCTTCAGGCTTCTTCTTGCCCATGGCTCTGCGCAATAAATCTGCACCGCCCAAAGAATATCCAGCCATCACCTGAGCCGACTTCATAACCTGTTCTTGGTAAAGAAAAATACCATTAGTCGGTCTGAGTATCTCTTCTAGCATAGGGTGAGGATATTTCACTCTTGCGCCATGCTTTACATCAATGTAGTCATCCACCATCCCAGCATCCAAAGGTCCAGGCCTATAAAGAGCCAGCATTGCAACAATATCTTCAAAACAGTCGGCTTGTAGTTTTTTTAAATACCCGCGCATGCCTTCTGACTCGAGTTGAAAAACTCCTGTTGTATCACAACGCTGCAATAATTTATATACCTCGGGGTCGTCAAGTTTTAGTTTGTCAACATCTATCAATTTGTCGCTTAGATTTTCTCGTCTGATTATTTTTACTGCCTTGTCGATTACTGTTAGGTTTGACAATCCTAAAAAATCAAACTTTACTAGTCCTACTGCCTCAACATCATCTTTGTCAAATTGTGAAACAACTACATCTTCTTTGTTAGGTCCTTTGTATACTGGACAAAAGTCACTTATCTTGCTTGGCGCTATGACCACACCTCCCGCATGAGTTCCTACATTCCGAACTAAACCCTCTAAGTCTTGAGAAAAGTCAATAAGAGTGGTGACACTTTCTTCAGAATCATAGCGTGATTTGAGTTCCGAAGAGTCATCCAAAGCTTTTTCAAGAGTCATTTTAAGTTCATTAGGTATGAGTTTAGAAAGTGTGTCACAAAAGCCGTAGTGGTGTCCCAACACCCGACCTACATCTCTAACCACCCCTTTTGCCGCCATGGTTCCGTAAGTTATAATTTGAGACACCTTTTCGGTGCCGTACTTACTGGCTACATATGCAATTACTTCATCACGTCTATCTGTGCAAAAATCAATATCAAAGTCTGGCATCGAGACACGTTCCGGATTTAAGAAGCGCTCAAACAAAAGTTCATGTTCGATTGGGTCTACATTGGTTATTGATAATGCCCAAGCAACCAATGAGCCTGCACCCGAACCTCTGCCAGGTCCGACTGGAATACCGTTTTCTTTAGCCCACCGGATAAAATCAGAAACAATTAAAAAGTAGCCAGGAAAATTCATCTCTAATATTACCGACAATTCAAAATCTAGTCTCTTGAAGTATAATTCTTCATCCACAGAAAGACCCTTAAGTCTTTCTCTAAGTCCTTTTTCTGACTCTTCTTTGAAGTACTGGGCAATAGATAATCCTTGTGGTGTCGGGAACACGGGTAAATAATTTTTCTCAAACAATTCAAAGTGCAGATTGCATCTTTTTGAGATTTCTACAGTATTTAACAACAAAGAGGGGAAATCGGCAAAAAGTTCAAGCATTTCATCTGCACTTTTTAAAAACTGTGATTCACTAAATCGCCTTAAGCGACGAGCATCATCCAATAAACCACCCTCTGCAATACAAATTCTTGCTTCATGTGCCTGATAGTCATTTTTGTATAAGAATTGGACGTCATTGGTTGCCACAACAGGGATATCTAAAGCCAACCCTAGCTCAACCGTGAGGTGGAGTTGTTGCTCATCCTCAGGCCTATCAGTTCGCTGAACCGACATATAATATCGATTACCAAAAATTGATTTCCAATTGAGGGCTTTTTTTTCAGCAAGCTTCAACTCATTAGCTAAAAGCGATTGAGATATGTCTGAGTCAATTGCTTTTGAGATCATAATTAAGCCTTCATTATGTGAAATCAACTCTTCTTCATTTACCGTTGGACCCTCGAAACCTTGCTGACCGAGATAGCCTTTTGAAATAATTCCAGATAGATTGAGATAACCCTGATGGTTTTGACACAATAAAATAACATCATAGTGGCCTGACTCAGAAGACAAAGATAAATTAGCTCCAAAAATAGGCTTAACGCCTGCAGCAATAGATTTTTGATAAAACTTTATAGCAGAGAACAAGCTAAAATCATCCGTAAGGGCAACACTATTCATACCTAACTCTTTAACCCTTTCAATTAGTTTTGGCACACGAATTAAACTATTCTTTACAGAATATTCACTTTGGCAATGCAAATGGACAAAACTTGATGATGTCATACTAGAGAAATAATAATGACTTGATATAAGCTTTATTTTACAAAATAAAGTCCTTCAGAAATCTTGATTAATATAAATCAAGGCTTTTTGTTGTCGTTGATGAGTGATTAATTCAAATTAATGAATCTGTGACAATATTTTATTAAATATTTTCAGCAGCCTTAATTATAGCTTGTGCCTTATCCATTGTTTCTTGCCATTCAGATTCTGGTATAGAGTCATAAACTATGCCTGCGCCAGCTTGTACATAAAGAGTTTTATCTTTGATAACAGCTGTTCGAATTGCTATAGCTAAATCCATACCGCCGTGCCAAGACAAATTTCCAATAGCGCCCGAATATATACTTCTTTTTAAAGGTTCAACTTCGTCAATAATTTCCATCGCTCTTACTTTTGGCGCCCCACTAAGCGTTCCAGCAGGAAATGTTGCCTTTAAAACGTCAATAGAATTCATGCCATCTCGAAGTTCACACTCTACATTTGAAACAATATGCATAACATGAGAATACCGCTCAATAAACATCTTGTCAGTAAGTTTAACACTTCCGGTTTTTGCAATTCTCCCTAGGTCGTTACGTCCTAAATCAATTAGCATTAAATGTTCAGCAATTTCCTTCTTATCATCAAGCAAATCTTTTTCTAACTGTATATCTTCTTCTATAGTTTTTCCTCGAGGACGAGTCCCAGCAATTGGCCTTACTGTAGCAATATTAATATTATCAACACGAGTTAATATCTCTGGAGAAGATCCAACTATAAATACATCATCTAAATTTAAATAATACATGTAAGGCGAAGGATTAAGTATTCTTAACTGCCTATAAAGGTCAATCGGATTAGCATTAAATTCACAACTCAGGCGTTGAGATGGGACAACCTGCATAACATCTCCAGCTATTATGTAGCGCTGAATCTCTTTAACAGAATTCTTAAATTTTTCTTGGCCAAAACTTGAGACAAAGTCATCCGATTTTATTTTCGACTTTGTGACTGACTCTTGCTGAAGTGGTTGTTTAATATTTTCTTCAATCAGATCAAGCTTTTCAATAGCATCTTCATAATTTTGTTCTGCCGGATTAATATGAGTAATTATGTGTACTTTACTTGACAAGTTATCAAAGACTAAAAGGTCGTTTGATACCATTAACAAAATATCTGCAACATCTAATTCGTCAGGCTTATTTATATTCTTTAGCCTAGGTTCAATATAACGAATAATTTCATAGCCAAAGTAACCTACAAATCCACCATTAAAGTCTGGAAAGTCTTCTAATTTAGGAACATTAAATTGATTTTGGTATTGCTCAATCCATTCTAATGGATCACTGACTTCATACTGCTCTATCGAAGCACCATTTTTTTCAATGCTAACTTTGTAGTTACATACCTTAATTACGGTTTCAGCAGCAAGACCTATAAATGAATAGCGACCCCACTTTTCACCACCTTGGACGGATTCTAAGAAATAACTATAGGAATTATTACCAAGCTTTAAATACAGCGCTAATGCTGTATCAGTATCAACAACTATCTCTCTAAAGATAGGTATATGATTAAAACCTTGTTTAACTAAGTTAGTAAACTGTGATTTTTCCATGGGTGCATTTTAACTTACCCAAACGTAACAGGTTTGATTTAGTTGATTTATATGTTCAATATACTTATAACAGCGACATCTCAATAATATATCTTAGGACGCCGCTGCATTAAATAAGATTATTCCTGCTCTTGGACCGCAACTTCACTCAACTGACTTGATAACTCTTGTTCAGCCTCTGTGACTTGCATCGTCTCTTCAGCACGACGCCTTCTAGCCTCTTGGTGGTGCTTGTAACCTGTGCCAGCAGGAATTAGACGTCCTACAATCACATTTTCTTTGAGCCCTCTGAGACCATCAACACGCCCTGTAATTGAAGCTTCCGTCAAAACCCTGGTAGTTTCTTGGAATGAAGCAGCTGAAATAAACGATTCAGTTGACAACGATGCTTTAGTAATACCCATCAACAATCTCTGGTACATTATTTCTTCTTTGCCTTGCGCTTTGAATTGTTTATTGGCTTCAATCACATGTGCGTATTCGGCAGTCTCACCGTTGACGTATGCTGAATCGCCATTATCAAGTATTTCTACTTTTCTAAGCATCTGTTTGACGATGACCTCAATGTGCTTATCAGAAATCTTAACGCCCTGAAGACGGTAAACGTTTTGAACTTCTTTGATAATATAATTTGCCAATGTTTCAACACCAAGCAAACGTAAAATGTCATGTGGGTTGGATGGTCCATCAGAAATCACATCGCCTTTTTCAACCGTTTCACCATCAAATACGTTAATTACGCGCCATTGATGAATCATCATCTCAGTTAACTTGCCATCTTCATCTGTAATTAGCAGACGCTCCTTTGATTTGGTTGGTTTACCAAAACTCACAACACCGGCAGATTCCGCAAGGATTGCATGATCTTTTGCCTTACGGGCTTCAAAAAGATCTGCAACACGCGGCAAGCCTCCAGTTATGTCACTTGTTTTAGAGACAGCTTTTGGAATCTTGGCAAGGATTTCGCCTGCCTCAATCAATTGTCCATCTTCTAAATTAATCTTCACACCAGATGGCAAGTAATGTGTAGATAGGATACGTTTCTTGTTCTTTTTATCAACTAACTTTAACATTGGCTTCATATCTCTAGCAGATGCAGGTCTTTCTCCCTCTTCAATCATTTCAAAGAAACTCAAACCTGTTAGTGGGTCTGAATTTCTCAAGACCGTTACACCTTCAGAAAAGTCAACGAAAACTACGCGGCCAGAGTTCTCGGCAATAATCGGATGTGTGTGAGGGTCCCAATCCGCAATTCTATCTTGTGCTTTAACTTTACCACCATCTTTAAAATGAACCATTGCGCCATATGGTAGTTTATAGCGCTCTTTTTCTTGCCCAACTTCATTTCGAATAGATGCTTCCGATGACCTTGAAATGATAACTAAATCACCATTAGAATTGGTAATAGATTTCATATTTTCGAAATGAACAATGCCCTCTGTATTGATAATAATGCTATTGGCTGCTGTTGAAGCACTTGCTGCGCCACCAATATGGAAAGTTCTCATTGTTAATTGAGTTCCAGGCTCGCCAATTGACTGGGCTGCGATTACACCAATCGCCTCACCAACACCAATCATGTGACCTCGCGCCATATCATTTCCATAACAAGATGCACAGACACCATAACTCGTTTCACAAGTAATCGCAGAACGTATATTAATCGACTCAATTCCCATTTCATCAATCCGACTCGAATCATTTAATGAAATTAAGTGGCCTTTTGATAGGTAAACTTCATCAGTGTTTGGCAAAATTACATCTTCAGCTACTATTCGACCTAGTACAGCATCGCCAAGTGTTTGTACCACATTTCCACCATCAATTGCAGCCTTCATAATCAAACCATGCTCTGTCTCACAATCTTCCTCTGTGATTACCAAGTCTTGACCAACGTCAACCAATCTTCTTGTTAGATAGCCTGAGTTTGCAGTTTTCAAAGCTGTATCAGCCAAACCTTTTCTTGCGCCGTGAGTTGAAATAAAGTATTGCATATTATTTAAGCCTTCACGGAAATTACTGGTAATTGGCGTTTCAATAATTGATCCATCAGGTTTCGCCATTAAACCACGCATTCCTGCTAGCTGTCTAATCTGGGCCGGTGAACCTCTAGCTCCAGAATCAGCCATCATATAGATAGAATTAAATGATGGATTTCTCTTAGTATTACCCTCAGCATCAATCATGTCTTCATATCCAACTTTATCCATCATCGCTTTTGCTACATCTTCAGCGGTACGAGACCAAATGTCAATAACCTTGTTATAGCGCTCACCATTAGTTAAAACACCAGAAGCAAATTGTTGCTGTACGAATTTGACTTGAGAATTAGCATTCTCAATCATTTCAGTCTTCTCTTGAGGAATGATCATGTCATTTGAACAAAACGAGATGCCAGATTTTGTTGAAAACTCAAAACCCATATACATCATTTGGTCGGCAAAAATAACAGTTTCTTTTAACTCTTGAGTACGGTAACAAACGTGGATCAAGTTAGAAACAACCTTTTTCGATAATGCTTCATTGATTAAGTCAAATGACAAGCCTTTTGGTAATATTCTAGAAAAAATAGCACGACCAACGGTAGTATCAACGATTCTCTTTGAACTAGGCTCATATCCAGATTTAGTTTTTACATAATCTTGAATACGCAGTTTAATTTTTGCATGTAAGGAGACCAACTCTTCACTATAAGCATTTAATGCCTCAGTAGCATTTGCAAAAATCATACCTTCACCTTTTTGATTTAGCATTTCACGAGTCATATAATAAAGACCCAAGATAACGTCTTGTGAAGGAATAATTATAGGATCTCCACTTGCTAAATGAAGAATGTTGTTTGAAGCCAACATCAAAGTTCTTGCTTCTAGTTGAGCCTCTTCAGAGAGTGGAACATGAACAGCCATCTGGTCACCATCGAAGTCTGCGTTAAATGCAGTACAAACTAGTGGATGTAATTGTATCGCTTTACCTTCAATTAGGAGTGGCTCAAATGCCTGTATACCTAAACGATGAAGAGTTGGTGCACGATTTAGTAACACTGGGTGTTGGTGTACAACCCTTTCAAGAATATCCCAAACTTCAGGAATTTCACTCTCAACCATCTTCTTAGCAGCCTTAATCGTTGAAGCTAAACCATTAGCCTGAAGTCTATTGTAGATGAATGGTTTAAACAACTCTAAAGCCATTTTTTTTGGTAAACCGCATTGATGAATTTTTAGATAAGGACCGCAAACAATTACAGAACGTCCAGAATAATCGACTCGCTTACCAAGGAGATTCTGACGAAAACGACCTTGCTTACCTTTAATCATGTCTGCAATTGATTTGAGTGGTCTGCGATTATTACCCATTACAGCACGACCACGACGACCATTGTCAATTAATGAGTCAACTGCCTCTTGGAGCATACGCTTTTCATTACGAACAATTATTTCAGGGGCATCCAATTCCAATAAACGAGCCAGACGATTGTTACGGTTAATTACGCGACGGTACAAATCGTTAAGGTCTGAAGTAGCAAACCGACCTCCGTCCAGTGGCACTAAAGGTCTTAAATCTGGAGGCAAAATAGGAAGCACATCAAGCACCATCCATTCTGGTTTGTTGCCAGATTGGATTAATGAATCGACCAGCTTAAGTCTTTTATTGATTTTCTTTAGTTTTGTTTGTGATTTGGTACTAAGAGCATCCTCACGTAGATTCGCCGCTTCTTTTTCAAGTTGTACTTCTTTGAGTACATCCTGAATACCCTCAGCCCCCATTTTTGCAACAAACTCATCTTCACCATACTCATCCAGTGCGTCGAAATACATGTCTTCAGTAAGGAGTTGTTTTTTTACTAATGGCGTATTTCCAGGATCAGTAACAAGAAATGCTTCAAAATAAAGCACACGCTCAATATCTTTAAGTGTCATATCCATCAAAAGCCCTAAACGTGACGGTAAAGACTTTAAATACCAAATATGAGCAACTGGTGCAGCTAGCTCAATATGCCCCATGCGTTCACGACGAACTTTGGAAAGTGTAACTTCAACACCGCACTTTTCGCAAACAACGTTACGAAATTTCATGCGCTTATACTTCCCACACAGACACTCAAAATCCTTCATTGGGCCAAAAACTTTTGCACAAAACAGGCCTTCTCTTTCCGGTTTAAAGGTACGGTAGTTGATAGTTTCTGGTTTTTTAACTTCACCATAAGACCATGAGCGAATTTTTTCAGGAGAAGCTAAGCCAACTCTAATCGCATCAAAATTTTGATCTTTGTTTTGCTGTTTTAAAATTTGTAATAAATCTCTCAAGTGATTCTCCTAATTAATTTTGCTCTAGTTCTACATTAATTCCTAATGAACGAATTTCTTTCACTAGAACATTAAATGATTCCGGCATGACCGCATCAGTTCGATTATCTCCGTCAACAATATTTTTATACATTTTCGCCCTACCACCAACATCGTCAGACTTAACGGTTAGCATTTCACGAAGTGTATAGGCTGCACCATAGGCTTCCAATGCCCAAACTTCCATCTCACCAAAACGTTGCCCACCAAACTGCGCCTTTCCACTAAGTGGTTGCTGGGTAACTAGTGAATAAGGTCCAGTTGAACGGGCATGCATCTTATCGTCAACTAAGTGATTGAGTTTTAACATATGCATATAACCAACTGTTACGTCACGATCAAAAGGATTACCTGTTCGACCATCAAACAACTGCACTTGGCCACTTTCAGGCAGGTCGGCCAACTTTAACAATGACTTAATATCTTCTTCTTTGATGCCGTCAAATACTGGTGTTGCCATCGGTACACCAGAACGAAGATTGCCAGCCAATTCAAGTATTTCGTCATCCGTAAATGATTTAATATCTTCACTCTTGCCATAGCTGTTATAGATTTTGTCTAATAACTTACGTACCTTAGAGATTGTATTTTTTTGATGTTGATCTAACAAATTTCCAATCTTATAGCCCAGACCTTTCGCCGCCCAACCCAAATGCACTTCCAAAACCTGGCCCACGTTCATACGCGAAGGAACGCCTAAGGGATTAAGGACAATATCAACCGGCGTACCGTCAGCTAGATGTGGCATATCTTCTACCGGTGAAACTCTCGAAATAACGCCCTTGTTACCATGACGCCCAGCCATCTTATCGCCTACCTGGAGTGTTTTACGCGTTGCCACATAAACCTTCACCATCTTCAAAACTCCAGGTGGAAGCTCAGCGCCTTCACTAATTTTGATTCTTTCTTGTTCAAAGAATACTTCAAACTCTTCTTGCTTAGCTCTAGATTGTTTGATAAGCGCAGAAACCTCTTTATTTACTTTAGCATCTTCTACTTTCATTTTAGCAATCTCACTATTCTCAAACGTCCTAAGTAACCTTGCGTTTAGTTTTTCACCGGCCTTAATAGATCCGGCATTTTTGCTCAATGTGTTGCCTGAGAGTTTTGCGCTAATTCGACGGAAAATGTCACCATCAATAATATTAAACTCGTCATCAATATCTTTTTGAATTTGCTCTAAGCGCTCTTCGTCAATCACTATTGAACGTGAATCTTTTTCAACACGGTCACGGGTAAAGATCTGAACATCAATAACAACTCCAGATTTTGATGCTCCCATGCGTAATGATGTATCCTTTACGTTGTTGGCTTTTTCACCAAAAATAGCGCGTAGCAGTTTTTCTTCTGGAGAAAGTACAGTTTCACTCTTTGGTGTCACTTTACCGACAAGTATATCGCCGCCCTTAACTCGAGCGCCAACATAAACAATACCAACTTCATCCAGTTTGGACAAAGCCGATTCGCTAACATTTGGAATATCAGCAGTAATTTCTTCTGACCCAAGCTTCGTATCTCTAGCATAAGCTGTCAATTCTTCAATATGAATTGATGTATAGCGGTCTTCATGGACAACTTTTTCAGAAATCAAAATAGAATCTTCAAAGTTGTAGCCATTCCAAGGCATAAAAGCAATCATCATATTTTGACCTAAGGCCAGTTCGCCCAAATCTGTTGATGGACCATCGGCCAATATGTCTCCTGCAGCAATCCTATCCTCCGGCTTAACAAGTGGTTTTTGATTAATGCATGTATTCTGATTGGAGCGTGAGTACTTAGTTAAACTATATATATCAACACCTAATTCGCCCTCCTTTGCTTGTTTTGCATCGACCCGAATCACAATCCTAGAGGCATCAACAGTTTCCACAACACCAGCATGGTTAGCAATAACACAAACACGAGAGTCTGAAGCAACTACTCTTTCAATGCCTGTCCCAACTAGAGGCTTTTCAGCGCGAAGGACTGGAACTGCCTGGCGTTGCATATTTGAACCCATCAATGCACGGTTAGCATCATCATGTTCAAGGAAAGGAATAAGAGACGCTGCGACAGATGATATTTGTTTTGAATCGATATCAATTAATGTTACTTCTAACTTATCTGCTAAAACAAATTCGTTCTTACGGCGGCAAGAAATCAGTTCATCTATCAAACGATTATTTTTATCTACTGCAGAATTTGCTTGAGCAATCGTATGGCTAATCTCATCAATTGCTGAAATATAGATAATCTCATTAGTAACCATACCGTCTTTAACTACTTGGTATGGTGTCTCCAGGAAACCATACTCGTTAGTTTTCGCATAAACAGAAAGTGTATTGATTAAGCCAATGTTTGGACCTTCAGGGGTTTCAATTGGGCATAAGCGTCCATAATGAGATGGATGGACATCACGGACCTCAAAACCAGCACGTTCACGAGTAAGACCGCCTGGGCCCAGTGCTGAAATTCGACGCTTATGGGTTATGCCAGACAATGGATTGACTTGGTCCATAAATTGAGACAACTGGGAAGAGCCAAAAAACTCTCTAACCGCTGCGGAAACCGGTTTGGAGTTAATCAAATCTTGTGGTGTCAATTCGTCAGTTTCAGCTAAGTTTAACCCTTCCCTAACTGCCTTCTCTACACGGATTAACCCTATCCTAAACTGGTTTTCAATCATTTCACCAATCGCCCTAACACGTCTGTTTGCAAGGGTATCAACGTCATCGACAACATCATGACCGTTTTTAATATCAATCAATTTCTTAATCACATTGATGATATCATCATGTGTCAATACAACCTCACCGGTTTCAGATGCTATACCCAAACGTCGATTCAACTTCATTCGACCAACACGAGAAAGATCATAACGATCATTACTGAAAAATAAATTTGAGAAAAGTGAGTTTACTGCGTCTTCAGTTGCTGGTTCCCCTGGACGCATCACATGATAAATAGACATGCGAGCTTCGATTTCTGACTGCACTTCGTCAAGACGCAAAGTTTCTGAGATATAAGTGCCATTTTCAGCGTCATTGATGTGAATAATGTCAATATTATTTATCTTAGTAGTTACCAACAAATCAATACTTGCTTGATTTAACAAAGTGTTAGCAGGAAGCAATACTTCACCAGTATCTTTGTCAACAATATCTCCAGCTAGAACTTTGTCTATAAGATATTCAAGCGGCGCATTAACAACCTTTGTGCCAGATTTTTCAAGTAATTTGGTGTGTTTTTCCGTGATACGGCGACCTTTTTCAACAATAACATTCTTGCCAGATTTAATATCAAATTCAGCAATAATTCCTCTTAAAAGAGAAGGTTCAACTACTAGGTCGCACGACTTGGCTTTTATTTTTACATTGATTCCGTTGAAAAAAGTTTCAAGAATGTCGCTCGAAGTTAAACTCATAGCGCGCAACAATGTTGTAATTGGAAGCTTTCTGCGACGATCAATTCGAACAAATAAGTTCTCATGATGGTCAAATTCAAAGTCTAGCCATGAGCCTCTATAAGGGATAATCCTAGATGAAAACAAAATCTTACCCGAGGAATGAGTTTTGCCTTTATCGTGCTCAAATATTACACCTGGTGAACGATGCAACTGGGAAACAACAACACGCTCAGTACCATTAATTACAAAGGTTCCTGTATCAGTCATTAATGGAAGTTGGCCTAGATAAACATTTTCCTCGATAACTTGTTTAATGCGACGCTTTTTCTTTAAAGTAGAGCCACTCTTGTCAAAAAGAACCAGATTAAGTTTAACTTGCAATGTAGCAGCATAAGTAACACCGCGCAGCTTACATTCTTTAACATTATATTTAGGCTCTTTGAGTTCATAATCTACATATTCAATTTCAGCATAACCATTGAGAGCTGTAATCGGAAATACGGAATGAAAAACAGAATGTAGGCCAATATCATTTTTTTCATCTACACCAGCCTGAATAAATGCATTAAAAGAATTGATCTGTATTGACAATAAATCAGGTTCTTTTAGAATGGATTCTCTTGTGCCAAAGTTATTTCTGATGCGCTTTTTTTCAGTAAATGAATAAGTCATGAATGCTCCGTATAAATCAATAAATTGTTTTCAAAATTACTTTTTAATAAAAACACCAAAATCCCCAGTTGGGGATTTTGGCAACATAGCGTTGAACAAATTACTTAAGCTCTACGCTAGCTCCAGCTTCTTCAAGCTGTTTTTGTATATCTTCTGCTTCTGCTTTAGCAACACCCTCTTTAACTGGGGCTGGAGCGCCTTCAACCAGGTCTTTCGCTTCCTTAAGACCCAAGCTAGTAATTCCACGAACTGCTTTAATAACGGCAACTTTTTTATCGCCAAAACTAGTCAGAACTACATTAAACTCACTTTTCTCTTCTACCACAGCGCCAGCATCTGCTGACGCTGCAGCAGCTGGAGCTGGAGCTACTGCTGCTGCAGAAACACCAAATTTTTCTTCCATTGCTGAAACCAGTTCAACAACATCCATTACAGACATATCTGCTATTGCATTTAAAATATCTTCGTTACTTAATTTCGCCATGATATTTACTCCTATATATTATTTTTTATTGTTGCTGATCACGAATAGCTGCGACAACTCGAGTTACTTTAGTTGGAACTTCATTCAAAGTTCTCACTAGTTTCTCGGTTGGTGCCAACATCAACGCCATCAACATGCTAATTGCTTGATCTTTAGTTGGAAGGTTTGCGATACGCTTAAGCTGATCTGCATCAACAAATTCACCAGCAACACCCAAACCTTTAACGACTAATGCTTCATTTTTTTTAATAAAGTCACGAAAAACACGCGCTACAGCACCTGGATCTTCTTGGGAAAACCCCAAAATAACAGGACCACTCAGCACGGGTGTGATACATTCACAACCAGTTTCCGCTAACGCTCTTTTTGCCAAGGTATTCTTTACTACCCGCAAAAATACACCTGCATCAATAGCAGATGTGCGTAAGTTAGTCATTTGTTCAACATTCAATCCGCGATACTCAGCGACACCAACAGATACTGCAGTATTAGCTACCGCACTAACTTGTTCGACAACCGCCTTTTTTGCTTCAAGATTTAGAGCCATAGTCTCTCCTGAACAATTAAAAAAATGAAAGCCATAAAACTATAACTTTCGCCACAGAGTATTTTCATACCCTCTACATAGGCAAATTGAAGAATCAATTTATTAAGCAATAAATTACAAGCAATTTATCGCACCTATGGTCTTTGAGGCATGACAAGATAACCTGTCGCCCAAAGAATTCTTTAATGGTAAATTCACTTAGAATCTACCTGATAAAACTAATTAAATATCAACACTTGCTACATCAACAGCCAACCCAGGGCCCATTGTTGATGAAACGCTAATCTTTTTAAAATAAATACCTTTTGTAGAAGTTGGTTTTGCTTTTTTTAGAGCTTCCAATAGGGCAGCAAAATTTTCTTCCAATGACTTAGAGTCAAAAGAAGCTTTACCTATTCCTGCATGAACAATACCAGCCTTATCGGCACGATAACGAACCTGACCAGCTTTGGCATTACTAATTGCTGTTGCCACGTCTTGCGCCACTGTTCCAACCTTAGGGTTCGGCATTAAACCGCGAGGCCCAAGAACCTGACCTAGGCGACCAACCACTCCCATAGCATCAGGAGATGCAATGACTACATCGTAGTTCAGATCTCCATCTTGCATAGATTTCATTAAATCTTCCATACCAACAACATCTGCACCAGCATCATTTGCTTTTTTTACGTTATCACCTTGCGTGAAAACTGCCACACGAACAACTTTCCCAGTGCCATTTGGCAGAACAACAGCGCCACGAACGGTCTGGTCAGATTTTTTAGTGTCAATACCAAGATTAACACTAACATCGATTGTTTCATCAAATTTCGCTGTCGCGCACTCTTTCACCAAGTTAATTGCATCCAGAATTGAATATCTCGCACCTGTTTCAATTTTGGTATTATTTTCTTTTTGTTTTTTTGTCAAATTAGCCATGATTAACCCTCCACTACAAGACCCATAGAGCGAGCTGTTCCGGCAACAATTTGTACCGCAGCATCCAAATCATTTGCATTTAAATCTTTCATTTTGATATTGGCAACTTCCTCTAGTTGAGCACGTGTTACAGTGCCTACTTTGTTAATATGCGGCTCACCACTTCCCTTCTCAATTCCTGTCACTTTTCGCAAAAGGAATGCTGCCGGCGGGGTTTTAGTTACAAAGGTAAAACTGCGATCACTATAGACTGTAATAATGACTGGTACCGGCATACCTTTGTCAAGGTCTTGGGTTTGTGCATTAAATGCCTTACAAAAATCCATAATATTAACGCCATGTTGACCCAATGCTGGCCCCACTGGCGGTGATGGATTTGCCTCTGATGCAGGTACCTGCAACTTAATATATGATTCAATTTTTTTCGCCATTTTTTTCTCCTATGGGTGCAAACGCCTTTAGGCTCCCCGTTATTTACTCAACCCTTTAGGTTGGCCTTATGTTTTCTCTACTTGAGAAAACTCTAGTTCCACTGCAGTACTGCGCCCAAAAATTAAAACTTCTACTGACAACAAGCTTTTTTCATAATTAACATCTTGAACAGTGCCATTAAATTCATTAAACGGCCCCTCAATAACCAAAACCTCTTCTCCAGGCTGAAATGCTACCTTTGGTTTAGGTTTATCTGCACCCTCTTGAACTCTTGCAAAAATTCTGTCAACCTCTCTTTGCGTTATTGGTGAAGGTTTTCCTGAAACTCCACCGATAAAACCGATAACGTTGTTAGTATTTTTAACTAACAACCAACTTGGCTCGGTAAGCTCCATCTGAACCAGCATATAGCCCGGAAAAAACTTACGCTCAGTTTCCTTTTTTTTGCCGCCTTTTAACTCAACCACCTGCTCAGTCGGAATCATTATTTCACCAATAAACTCTTCCAGGCCTTCACGAGCTACAGCTTCTTCAATTGCAATTTTTACTTTCGCTTCATAACCGCTTCTTGCATGGATGACAAACCACTTCTTAGACATGAAAACCCTTTACTTAAAATAATAATGAGATTGACTTAACGCCCCAGGTAAAGAAGGCATCAACAATCCATAGAAAGATCGCAACGACTACTACGGCAATCATTACCATACCTGTCGTTTTCACAGTTTCTTCACGAGAAGGCCAAACAACCTTTCGCAACTCAATTCTGGTTTCTTTTACAAAGTATAGAAATCTTTCACCCTGTGCAGATTTGATAAAAAAATATGCAGCCACTACTAGACCAAACAACAGAATTAATACTTTGAAGAGTGTAGTTAATACAAAAGGATTCAGATAGAATAAGGCAAGCGAACACAACAATATCACAATTGATATAACCGTATTAAGTTGAACTGAACCTTTTTTTAGATTGTCTATTTGCTTTGTCACATCAATCCTTTAATTTGGCAGGCAAGGAGGGACTCGAACCCCCAACCAACGGTTTTGGAGACCGCCACTCTACCAATTGAGCCACTTGCCTATATATTTAATCTCAATATAAAAACAGCCTCAGCATTAACTGAGGCTGAAAATTAAATTATCTAACTATTCCGTAATCTTCGAGACCACGCCTGCACCAACGGTGCGTCCGCCTTCTCTGA
>CAJWTP010000038.1 GCA_913047325.1 uncultured Gammaproteobacteria bacterium | reverse complement strand
CCTGATTACGGCTTCGTGAGTAATATATTTGACAATTACAATCAACTTTATTATTGTGTCGATATATATCAGTTTAAAGTCCTGTCATCTCATTTGGCATGTTAGGACTAAGAAAGACAAATTCATTTAAAAGTATATTATAGAAAAGTTATGCTTTACGACGCGGTCATTATTGGTGGCGGCCCAGCTGGGGCAACCTCTGCTTATTATCTAGCCAAGGCAGGACTGAACCCTTTGGTGATTGAACAAACTCAGTTTCCAAGATACTGTGTTGGCGAGTCATTGCTCCCATATAACATGGATATCTTCCGTGAAATGAAATTTGACAAGATCCTCGAAGAAAAAGGATTTATGAAAAAAGAAGGTGCGGTTTTTGGATCTTCGGTTAGCAAAGAAATCAACCGTATTGACTTTTCCGATGGTATGGAACCAGAATACTCCTATGCCTATCAAGTCCCAAGGGATGAATTTGATAATCTACTTCTTGAACACGTGAAAGCAGAAGGTGTTGAGGTATTGCAGGGTAAAGTAACTGAACCAGTAATGGATGGACAGAAGGTATCCGGTGTAAAAATACGACTCTCCGATAAATCTGAACGCACTATCAAGTCCAAAGTAGTAGTAGATGCAAGCGGAAGAAGTTCTCTTTTAGCAAGAAAGTACAATCTGCTTATTCCTGATCCACATATCGAAACATTTGCCGTGTTTGGTCTTTTTAATAATATCTCGTGGCCTAAAGAGGCGAAGAATGGAGATATCCTTATCCTGGCCTTTGAGCATGGGTGGTTTTGGTTTATTCCTTTTGCCGATGGACGGATTTCTGTAGGCGTGGTAGTAGATTTCAAATACTACCAACGTTGTCGTATAGAACCGCTGGAAGATTTCTTTGACTTGATGATACGAAACGCTTCAGGACGAGTTGCTACTTTACTAAAAAATGCTTCGAGAGACGAACCATTACATGCACTTCAGAAGTTCTCAAGATATGCAGAAAAGAAATCAGGGCCGGGATGGGTCTCCGTAGGTGATGCAGCAATGTTTGTTGATCCTGTATTTTCAGCCGGAGTACTTGTGGCCATGTCAACTGGCAGATTGGTAGCCAGCATAACAGCAGAAGCCATTTCAAAAAATCATGAACTGAATGCTGAAACCTACAAACCCTATGAAGACGCTCTGGTTTCTGCCTACAATACAGTCCTACCATTTATTTATCATTTTCGCTCTCCATCTTTTCAAAAGCTTCTTTTTCATCCTCCGAAAGATGGAAAGCTTGTTAAATTAGTAGTAACTATTCTTAGTGGCTGTTTTTTTAAACCGGAACTTACCGATCAAGACAGCAAACGCTTCTGGAGAATAGTACGCTTAATTGAAACTAAAGACAAATTAGTATATTTCCTAAAATTTCACTGGCTATTTGATAAATTTAAGATATAGAGCTTATTAATAAAACAATACGGTCTTTAATTGTCCTTCATTTCAGCTTGCCATAATTTTTCTTGGTATATTTATTTATTCTCCTGCTGGTGGATTTGCTGCTTACAATTTGGTCGCGATTAATATGTAGGTCTTTGGTAATGACAGGTTGAGTAGCAGCAAAATTGAGTTGTCCATTGAGTTTACTGTTTACTTATACTATAAGATATAATATTGTGGCTGCAGGAAATCCATTTTATCCCATCTCTATACAATTGAGATGGTATGTTGAAGAATCTGAAAAGTGAAAGTCTTATATTCTTCCAAATATTAAAAACCCACAGTTCACATTTTATTGCTCTATCATAGTTTTACCATTCATTGTTTTTTTTAAAGAATCAACACATTCAAAATCTTTGGGCACCTTATAGCTGGCTAAAACCTCATAACAAAAACGACGTAACCCATCAATATCTAATGGTAATTTCGTTGACTGAAGGACAATACGTGCTTTTGGGATTTGGCCGAAGGAATCGTGTGGCTCTCCGTAAATAAATGCTTCGTGGATCTCTGGAAATGATTCCAGTACCTGTTTCACTTCTTCAGCAAATATCTTCATTCCCATAAAGTTTATGATCTGGTCAGATCGTCCATAGAGGTATAAAAAACCATTTTCGTCAATTCTCCCTAAATCGCCGGTCTTAAACCATCCCTCCTTGAGAGCCTGGTTCCGGATTTGCCATGGGCTAAAGTAAGCATCGAAAATACCAGGGCCTTTTAGATAAACAGATCCGATACCCTTAACATCCTTATCTTCAATATAGATCTCATATCCAGGGAGCATTTTCCCTACAGACGGCCTGAACTCTGAATTGCCAGAATGATTGATGAAGGGGAGACCTATTTCTATGATGCCATAAGCAATGCTCACTTCAAACCCAAATTTCTCTCTAAATTCTTTTGCAACTTTCCCATTAAGACTCACTGCAGTTGACACCGCCATCCGAACCTGAGAACAGGCATTAGGGTTAATATTCACAGAACTAACCATCGCCTGATAATAAATGGGTGAAGCATAAATAAAAGTAATATCTTGTTGACTCAATCCTGTAGCGAGACCTTGAGGTGTGCTCTGTTCACACAAAACAAGAGTTGCACCACGTCTTAAGAACAGGAGAATTGATACTACAAAATGGCAAGACATTGAAAGAACCCAGAGGATAACATCCTGGCTGGATATTTTAAGGACTTGGTTTGCCGCATCTGTACGTTCTAAAATAGACTCATGCGAAATAACCACACCTTTGCTCTTACCTGTAGTCCCAGAAGTGAACCGGATAAAGGCCGGGTTCAAAGATTCAAATTCATTTTGCTCTGTTAACTTTTTATTAAGATGCTGAATAGCAAATGAATGCTTCTTATAAGAAATAAAAAAAGGTACATGTTTTTCATTTGAGTCATAGAGTGTTTCATCAAAAATGAAATATTCTATTTTCATTTCGTCAATAATTCTATTTATCTCTTTTTTTGAGGAGTTTAAATTGATTGGTACTGCTACCGCATTCAGAGAAAGAATTGCCAAAACCAAAATGATATAATCTGCCCCATCAGGACACAGAAGCGCCACTCGGGCATATTTCTTTATCTCCTTATTTTCTAATTTTTGTGAAATGTCTTTAATGTTTTCAAAAAGCTGTTCATAAGTAAAACTTGAAATCGTTTCTCTGATCGCTACATGGTTCAAATATTTTTTAGACTCTTGTTGGATAACTTTTACAATATTCATAGTGTTATGGCTATTCCAGATTCCGTCCTTTACACTTTGTTACCGGTTAAGATAAGAAAATGCTATTTCCGCACTGGCCTCGCCAAGAGCTAAGCACGTACCTGTTACTCGCGTAGATGCTAAAGCTCTGGAAGAGACAGAAATGCACCGACCGGCAGCAAAGAGGTTAAAAAAATCGTTTGAAACCAGACAACGCATGGGAATCTCATAATATTGGTCACGAGGTAGATAACGATACCGAGGGCCATGGTTTTGGTGCCAAAATTCTATTGGCCAGGCTCCCTTCACAACACCGTCATCAAATTTCCTCCCTGACAACACATCCTCTTCGCTAAGTACATAAAGGCCCATCATTCTTATACCTTCCCTTTCAGAAACAGAAGGAGCAAAATAAACAATTTCTGAATCTTTAAATTCTTCAATTTCGTTCTTCAAAAGGTTATGAATCAATTGCGCCTGGCTTTGTATTTCTTCCAGACAATATTTTGTGTCGCGTGGAATGATACTTATTCGCAATACACCCTCATCCGATTTGTTGTTGGAAATCCAACTTCCAAACCGCAAGTGATTATCAAGAACACCTGATTTTACAGCTTTCGCAAGGTAATAAAAAACTTTTAACTGATTTAATCTCAGTGTTTTATGAACACCCTTGATTTTAATGGCATATGCAGCTAATTGTCTCTTTGTGGCAGGCGCAATATCATAAGAAGCGCCACTTAGGTATAGAACCTCTCCTTTACCGCTGGCGTCAATAACTGTGCGGCACTTAATAGTATGCACATTTTGAAGATGTTCTATGCTCAGCTCTTCAATTACTTGATTTATCGAATGAACTTTTACTACTTTTGCATTAAACACAACCTTAAGTTTTTTCTGAGACTGAACATGCTTTTTGAAATAACACTGTAAAGCTTCAGGCACAAATTCAAGAACATAAACATTTCCAATCCTTTGCATCTGCGCGTATCCGCTTTTTTTCATTTCCTCCTCTAGATCACGCGAAATTCCATTATTTAACGTTTCATCTGGACATGTTTCACTGTAAGGATATAAACCACAAATGAATTGATGCATTGAAGAACAAGACACACCTCCCCAAGTTGAACACTCTTCTACTAAGATAGTTTCCATACCAAGCTTAGCAGACTTAAGTGCTGCACTAAAACCCGCAAAGCCACCACCAACAACACACACGTCATAAACTTCAGAAAATGCTTTCATAATTCCAGGGCAAACAACCGGACATACCGGTGGGAACAGCAGAAGCTATTCTATTTTATTAAAAATACTTAAGTTTATGCTGCCATTCAGAACATTCTAAATTCGCAATATGGCAACAAGATACAATCAAAACTCGGAGCTTATCAAATACGCTTCGGAAGTTCAAGTATCTTATAATATGAGAGTTTGGTAAGTTTAAAAGGATACGTACTGAGAACCTTCTGAGACTGATAGTAGAAATATAATGACGCAATATCTATTAAAATTAAAGATTCTTAACTATGTAATATATTATGTAATATAGAGTGTTCACGCTATTACAGCTTTAAATTTTATTTGTTTTCTGTTAGTTTTACCTATTGAAAATTGTTATATTGCCTGAGAAAAGAGAAAGGGATTTAACGCTATCTACAAATGTCGGCGGTTAAGAAACCAGACACTTAGACTATTTAGAAAACCGAAACTCCGCCTTTGTGCTATTGGCTAATAAAACTATATTAAAATTTATAAGCCGTAAAAATTAAATTTAAAGTAATAGCACGAAAGAGTTACGATAACTACTTTATGACTTTCAGTTCATCATTAAAAAATTGCAGGTCTATTGTAGCAACCACAGAGCGGATAGCTGCTTAATATTATATTCCAAAAACATAGCTATAAATAAACACGGGAGGGCATAAAATGAGAGGACTATTTATACTTTTATTGCTTAGCTTATTATTGGTACCACCAGCTGTTTATGCGCGTGATGATATTGGCAGCTACTCCATCAAAGAAGCAATGGACCTAGAACTGTCAAAGGAAAATTTAGGGAATGACATTAAGTTTTATTTTGGTGATCAAGCTCATGGAAAGATATTAAAAAATTACGGAGAGTTCAGAACCAATAAAAAAGCGAATGCTTTCATCAAATCAGATCTGAAAGCATGCCAGAGGGCGTTTTTGTCAGCAATGATTTCTCTTAGAGATAAGACGGTAATAGAGGGTGGCAATGCGGTAATTAACATCAAGTCTAACTACCGGAATAATTTGACATCTAGCAAGGATAATTTCCAATGTGGTGCAGGCGGTTTAATGGCGGGTGTGGCTTTAGTTGGTACTGTTGTTAAGCTTGCCGAATAAGATTTCACATAATATACGTATCGGTTAGTTTGCTACATTTCTCTTGGTAAATATTTATTTACTTTTTTGAGAACACTTATGTCTTTACCGTCTGTTCAGCCTAAATAGTTGCGATTTAGGTGATAACGAGTGAGTTAGACAAAAAAGAAAGATATCAGGTAAGTTGATAGATGTAGTGAGCAAGCGCCTCAAGGGTTTTTCTATCTGCAGGTTGCATTCCAATTTCAATCAATTTAACACCAAACTTTTTTTCAATAAAGACAAGAAGTTCAATAAAACTCATTGAATCAAATCCAAGATCTTCCAAAGTTGCTTCAGATGAAATCTTCTCCGTTTGATCTGACAATATGATTTCGGCTTCGCGTACTAATGCTTCCGTGATTTCATTTACACTTTTTTCTTCCATTATCTATTTGGGTTTTTATGTGTTGAGCATTGCTTTACTTCTATACAAAAACTATTAAAACAGTAGATTTCAACAGGTCCAGAAATTGATTACAACCATTTATTTACTTCGTCATTTTGATAAAGACAAGCTTTTGTGTGTTGTTATGTGAAATACATTGAATTTGGTTTAATTCTCGTTCCTTTGATTTGTCAGCTACATTCCATAATTCAGTTCTATCAACATTGGGACTTGCATACTGCGTCTGATTCTTAAGCATAAGTGCGGCGGCAGCACATTCAAAAGCATTTCCTGTCATGAATCCTCCGTATATAGAGGAATAAGCCGCAACCGGAATCCCTTTATTTAATATGTCCTTGTACACTTCTTCGCTTCCACCCATAGCGTTTGTACCAATAATGGAAAGATCAACATCCGTCCAACCATGTGAATTGCCTGTAATATCGATTTCTGTAAAAGCGCCGTATTTTTTCTTTCTCGAATCTTGAGATACGAGAAAAAAAGCACTTCCCTCTCCAGGTACAAACTTTGGCCGTTTAAGACAACTGAGTGGACTCATTTTTCCATTATGCGCCACCGAAAGTTTCTCTTCGCATATGTATTCCATAGCGGGTGAGCATTCATCCACAATACCAACCAGAACCTTTTTGAGGCGACCTTCATTCAACCAGGAAGATGCGAGCAAAAGCGCCTGTTGGAATGAAAAGTAGAACTGGGTTGTTGTCATTACCGGTCCCGTACAACCAAGTGCACTTGCAACATAAGAAGCCGCAGCGTTATGAATGGAGTTTGCAAATGTTGTAGGCGAGACTTTCTTTTCTCCATAATCAATAATGTCATCTAAAACTTTAAAAATGGTTGCATGCGGACCAAATGCGGTTGCTATTATGATCCCGATTGATGACTGATCTAAATCTGCAATATCTAAGTCACTATCATGAATAGCATCACAAGCTGCAAAAACAGCTAATCTGCTGAAACGATCAGAGCGCCTGACCTTCTTCAGGATATTGTAGTCTATTAAAGCGTCTTTGGGGACCCTGTAAGCTTTACGTCCATCAGCTGAAACTGTAGGTTCATCCCATCCATCTTTTAAAGCTTGTTCAAACTTATTAAGTCCTCGCCCCCGGGTGAATATAATCCCTATTCCTTCAATAAAAACGGGTTTCATTTAAATATCACCTTCTTATTCTGGAAACTCTATTACAAGTGCTGCATCACAACCACCAAAGCCCATAGATGTTGAAAGTGCAAAATGCCCTTCAATCTGTGTCTTTTGGGTTACAGGGGCAATTGGAATATTCAGGTCAAGCTTCTTGAAACCAGCGCAGCCGGGTATCCAACCTTGTTCCAGTGCAAGAATACAAAAACCAGCTTCAAGTGCGCCTGCTGCGCCTAACGTATGCCCGATATAACCCTTTGTAGATAAGAACGCAATTGTTGAGCCAAACAAATTATGCAGAACACGGGCTTCAACCAGGTCGTTATCTATTGTTGCTGTTCCATGTGCATTGATAAATGAGATTGCGTCAGGTTCCAGGCGAGCATCAATGAGAGCACCTGTGATGGCCCGCTCAATCCCAGCACCCGAAGGATCAGGCGAAGTCAAATGATGTGCATCGTTTGAAAAGTCGTATCCTCGCATTATGGCTCTTGGTTTCTTTTTTCGCCTTTCCATACTTTGTTCACTTTCAAGCAGCAGTACCCCAGCGCCCTCACCTAAATTTAATCCTTTTCTATTTAGATCAAAAGGGGAACACAATGAATCGCTTAAAATACCAAGAGCGCCAAAACCACAGAAAGGAACTTTATTTAATTCATCTGCGCCACCCGCAATGGCGATATCACATAACCCTGACCGGAGCCATGACATGGCAACCCCTATCGCATTCGCGCCGGAAACACAGGCATTAACTACCGTTATTGAGGGTCCTTCTGTTTGTAAAAAAGAGTGAATCCCTGAGGATAGATTTCCTTCCAGATAAAGGTTGACGGAATCCATCGGAGCGCTTCCTTTATCGCGGAATTCCATATTGAAGTTAATATCATTTAAAACACTTCCCACCGTTGTACCCATTGCAACACCAATACGTTTACCTCTGATTTCTTCCTTTAGAGATGCGTCATCAAGAGCATCTTCTGTAGCCGCAAGGCAGAGATTTAAAGTCCTGAGTTGTTCTGGAAAATAATGACGCGAAAAGCCCTTAGCTTCATAAGCTGGTGATTGAATCTGAGTAGAAAAAAGAGAGACAGGGCCTGCTCTACGTTTTCCAGATTCAAAGCTCGTAAGTGTCTCTTTTTCATTTTCACCTGCAGCCGAAATTAAACCTAAACCTGTTACGTATATTTTCAATTTCCATCCTTTGGGGCATTCATCTGTATAAATCGAGATAAAGAATCTACAGTAGCAAAAACCTCACGACCTTCATTCATGTCCTTTATCTCAATCTTAAAATGTTTTTTAAGGAGAACAACAATTTCTAAAGCATCCAATGAATCAAGTCCAAGTCCTTCGCCAAACAAGGCCACATCATCTTTGATTTCTGAGGGGCCAAGCATCTCTAACTGACCCAAATTACTCACGAGTAGTTGCTTTACTTTTTGACGAATTTCTGTTAACTCGTTTTCGTGGCTGCTGTTCATTTAAAACCCCTTTTTTGACTCCATACGTCATGATGCAGGAAACATTCATAAGGATGCTTCTCTGTAAACGCTTCTAATACATTCACATATTCTTTAACCCACTTTGCCAACTGTTCCTTTTTGTTTTTTTCACTATTGTACGCCGGATACCAAATATTTGAAATGTCAACCATGTATTTCCTTTTAGATATCTTATGTGTTAATAATGCAACAACCGGGCTACCAGCAGCAGCAGCCACATAGAATGCTCCGTACGGAAAATATGCAGGTGTGCCTAGAAATAGCACCTCTAAGGTATCAAAACCGTATCCTCTATCCCCCATAATGCATACAAGCTTTCCCTTCTTTAATGCTTGCATCATCTCAATAACACCTCCAAAATAACCTTCTGGATCAATAACTTCTACAGGCTTAATTTCTTGTTCGCCTATCTTCAAAAATTCTCTAACTGCAGGATTATCTTCAGGGAGCATTACTATGCAAATATCCTTTTTTAAATGTTCTGTTTTTCTTAGAGCTACTTGCCAATTACCAACATGACTTGTAAGAAGAACAACTCCCTTTTTTGATTCTTGAAGTACTTGTATCGTCTCTTTTGTAATAATATCGTCATATTCGAAATAGTCAGGATACTGTGTGATAGCATATCGGTCAATAAGTTGTCTACCCTGATTTACAAAAATCCGGTTAATATGCCAGTAATTGGTTAAAGCTGTTGACTGTGGGAATCGTTTTTCAATATAATTCAAACATGTGCTGACCGCTTCACGATCAAAGAGTAAATAATGTATGCTGACAACTTCAAGTAAAAGATATGCGCCGTTTAGTCCAAAGACTCGTAGCACTAACTTAAAAAACCAGATTCCAAGGAAATTTCCACGGTGTTTAACCTTAATCTTGCGAGTTTTCATGTATGATTCTTCAGGATTCCACTTTTTTTTGAATAGAGTTCGAAATAAAATAGACGACTGTGCCAACAGTCAATGCCAGAAATGGTGCGAACGCAAGAGATCCTATAAACCAACACCATAGCAAACCTGGTGCCTGTCCTACAAATGCTTCTTTTGAAACATGCACAAGCCACTTTCCGTTCTGCATAAAATATCCCAGTTCAATACACACAAAAGGAACCAGTGGTGGCATGCAAAGATTTTGAATACTTAGCGCCATGACCTTGTTCAAGTGAAGGCGCATTGTAACATAAATTATTGCGATCGTATGGGTAAAAAGAAGCGGTAATGTCGCGAGAATAATGCCAACCACTGCAGATGCTGCTAACCCGGCGGGGGTTGCATTTTCTTTCAACAATTTTTTTAAAAACTGAATGGGATGAAGAAAAAATCTAAAATCAATTTTATCTTCTTTTTTAGAAACCAACTTTTTATGAGGCATTGGAAGCATGCGCCGCAACACTAAACGGGAATGCATCACTGAAATACGGAAATTATCAACAAACGGTCTAAAACTTGAAATCCGCTTCTCCTTTTCAGGATACAAGACGCCAATCTCAACCATTTTCAAATTAAGCCCTGCCCAGGCAGCTCTTGCAAGCGCTTCGGTTTCAAAATCATAATAAGTACCGCAAAATTTCAGCTTCTGAAAATGTTTTACTGGGTATGCCCTGAAGCCACTTTGGCAATCTCGAATTGAAACACCTGTTTCAACACTCAACCAGAAATTAGCCACTTTACGACCAAACTTACTCCTATTAGGAATTTCAGGACCAGTAAAATCGCGACAGCCAATTACAAAAGAGTCTTCATCGTTTTCAATTAAAGAGAAAAAACCTTCAAGATCTGATGCCTGATGCTGCCCGTCTCCATCGACCGTAATCATATAACGAGCATCCTTTTCAGCAACATAATCGAGCGCTGTCAAAAGAGCCTTTCCCTTTCCCTGATTCACTTGGTGACGCACGATTGTAATATCTGTATCAGACAATAATGATATAAGATCGACATCTGTACTTCCATCATCTATGACGAGCACGTTAGTGAGTTGCTCGCGACACTCAAGCGCTATTGAACGGATAGTTTGCCCATTATTGTAAACTGGAATTACACACCAAATTGTATCTAAATTACCTTGCTCATACATATACGTACTAAACATCCTTTCTGCATCTAAGAGTTGTCTCTGGTAAAGTAAATTTCACTAATAATAATGATTTACCCATTTTGATTTTCAAGATATAGTTTTAGCATAGCTACTTTCTTTTCCTTGTCTTCAATAACTGCTTGTACATTCACGCTACCGCTTTTATTAGTGGTCAAATTACAAACAACTGTGATTTTCTGAGCATAAGTGACAGGAGCAACATATTTCGCAGAAACCACTTCTTTTAGACGAAAGGCTTTATTGTAATGTTTTTCACACATGACAACCACGGCTCTGATCTTACATATTCCCGGAAGAATCGGATTGTTATCAAAATGACCCTGGAATCCTATAAACTCTTTAGGGAATACAAACTGAGCAGAAAGAATCTGTTCGTCGCACTCTGTCAACCCCGACATACAATCAATAATTTCTTGGCTCATCTGACTCACTCAAAGACCTCCTTTAACCTTAAAACTAATTTATATTTATGATCATAGTTTTCAAAAAGAATTTTGCAGGGATATAAATGCTCTCCATTAACTTCATACTCAAAATAACGAACACTCCAAGCTTCATGTTTACCTCTGAAATAGTGCTTTTGATATAGGCGGTTACCCGGTCCACCATAAACCCACTCAATTTTATCCTCCCCTTTTTCCTGCACCACTAAGATCTTTCCCTTTTTTTTGTGTGTGTAAGTGTTTGCGGGAGGAACACGTTTAAAATAAATTCTACGTATATCTTCGGCAATAGATCTTGCCATAATTTGTTCATCTACTCTTTTTGTAATTTGTGGAATATTGAAAGAATAAACAACTTGTGCTCCTGACGCTTGAACTTGCACAAGTTTTAATCCAAGCGGATTAAAACCAATTATCTCTACAGAGTCTTCTTTTTCATTAATACGAGTATATGAAATAATTGCTATTTGAAGGTCCTTATAGATATAGACCGCAGACTCCATTACTTCAAATGAGTCTGGAAGCATTTTCTCAAAATTTTCACATACCCTAATTGGATCCAGATGAGCAACAGATCTGAAATCAACCTTTTCGAATGGAGTTTTAGCACATGCACTTAAAAAAACTACCAAAAAAGGCCAGATAATCCATAAATGTATTTTCATACTGTTTGGCAAGGTCCTGTTGGAAAATTATCCTGCTTTATTAACCGATAAAGTGAAGGTACTACAAAGACTGCAGAAAAATACCCTGACAGAATTCCCAAAACCATTGTGATTCCATAATAAAATAATACTGGATGTTTAGTAACAACAAGAGTACCAGCACCAAATAAAGTTGTTAACGCCGAAAGTGTAACTGCCATCCTTGTATCAGATTTAAGCTGTTTGTAGCATTGGTATACCATGAAAATCCCGTAATCAATCGAAAGGCCACCTACAACCAAAAGTGCAAAGATACTTGCTGCATTCAATGTAATCTTGAACAGAGTAAACATTCCAAGGGTAACTAAGACACTGCTTACGGCTGGCACTAACGCAATCAAAACACAATAGACGTTTTTCAAAAAAATAAACGTCAGCAATGGAATTGCGATTACAATAACCAAAGATAAAAAAGTAGTCTCTGAGAGAATTGCTTTAGATAAAAGTTGTTTGAATTGATTTGCAGAAACAACAAAAGCGTCAGGCCAATTCTTACTTTCTCGACTCACCTTTTCGACAAGTTTCTCTGAATCTTCAAAAAAATTAACAATTTGACAACCCTGATTAGTTTCAAAAGCAAACCGGGGTTTTATTAGTTTTAAAACACTTAGTTCTTCAAATGCTTTAACTTCCTCAGGTTCAAGGTAAAGCATTTTGAAAAATGGATCAAACGCATCTTCTTCAAAACCATATTGTGTTGAGTAGGTTTGAAAATAATCCTTAAGTTTCTTGTAGCGACCCTCTTTCCAGAAGCGAAGCCAACGTACCAGGTTCTCATGCCGAACACGCTCCGGTAACCAAACTCTGGAAATACTATTATATGATTCGTTATCCAACAGCAAGTCAACTTGCTGCTGGATTTGATAATTTCTTTCAAGCGCTTCATTAAAGCCCGGGGCTTCTACAACAATCATGGCCGGGCGATCCTTGACCCCCCAATCCTGATCAAATTTTTCTTCAGTTTGGAAAATAGATTCTTCACTTCCATCATACTGCCTCACATCGGTTTTGAAATGAATAAAAGGCAGAAGAAGAAGGCATGAGCCCAACGAAATACTCCATATCAAAATGACATATTTATCCGGAATATTTGGTGTCCACCTAAACTTCAATTTGTACTCCACAATTTTTTCAGGATGATTCGTTAAGAAATGGGGCAGTAAAAGTGTCGCAAAGCCAAGTGATAATAAAATGCTGATAACAGTAAAAAGTGCTAGTTCACGATATCCTGGAATTCGTGAAAGCAAGAGAACGCTATAAACACCTACGGTCGTTAAAGCACCAATCATGATAGGCATTGTAATTTCACCCATTGCAACTTGCCTTGTTTGCCCTGATCGCATTGCAACATATACATGGATACAGTAATCAATCGCAATCCCGGAAATAAGGGCTCCCATTCCCATGATTATGTAAGAAAACTCACCAAGAATCCATGAGCAAATCAAAATGGAAATCAAAACCGACACGATTGGAACCATAAAAAGAAGTATGGCTTTTATATCTTTAAAGAGAAAAAGAAAAAGGGCTAAAAAACCAATAGAAGCTACAGTAATTGTGACAAATACATCACGTTTAATTACCCTTTCATTGCTCAAAGAGTGTATGTGGCCGGCAATCAAAACTGCAGAAACAGTTGTTGGGAGTTTAAGAAGCGCATCTTCAATATAACGAATCAACTCTTTTGCTCCAACTCCTTCTGTAATCGAAATATCGGTTTCTATAATAACAAGGGCATGGCAGCCATCGCGGCTGATCAAATGCCCATTTCTGATTTCAACGTTATGCTCCATGCTTGTTGCAAGATCCCGTAACTTTGCAAGTGCCTCTTTTTGAAAACCTAAAGGATCCTGTTCTATTGCAGGCTTCATCACTAATCCTGAGGGCGATAAAAGATCCCTGTACAGTTTCTCTAGTACTTTGTGAACGGATGAACTATTCAGCCTTGAGTCCAGGACGTTAAGTTCTTCTTCAGACATAAGCTGAGGAGCAAGTCTCACAAATTCACGTATACCGTCATAAGTTATAGCTCCATCTGTCCCTGTGACCACACGTTTAATCATTGGTGTGTCTAAGTTGGCGCTAAATTGATCAACTGCGGAGATAAGCTTTGGAAAATCATTACTGTCTTTTATCTCGAAGGATACAAATACATTACCGGCTAGAGGTGTCTCTCTAAAAAAATCAAATGTTTGGAGAATGTTTTCATGTTGAGGTAACATTACCTTAATATCATTGGTTAACTTAATAAAACGTAAGCTGAACAATGCAAGCAAAACAACCAAACCAACGGCTACGGCTAAAGCAATTTGTTTTTTTCTTTCCGCCCTAAATTGAGATTCAATACTAGCTTGCACGACTCAGAATCTCCCAGACTGAAGGATCAATCTCTTTGTTTATAAGCGTTTCTTTAAAATGAAAGATTGACATGTCTCCGCTTTTTTCTTTTACTTCTATCGAATCAATTGCACTTTGTTCCTGATTGAATTGAATCACCACATGTTCAAGCATCTTCAAATAAAAAGAGTGCTCATTCGGTATGAAACAAATCCTTAAGGGAGCATTGGAAATGATCTCTATTTTATATTCATCTAGTAATGACAGGTAGGAACCGTAGAACCATGATTGCATTTGCTCAACTATAGTTCTTAAAACAGGCATATCCTTAAATGAGATTACATCAACACGATCTGTTTCATGGTTCCATTGAAGAACTTTATTATTTTTAAAAACAATTGCATGCTCAATTGGAGAATGCGTATGCCATGCAAAGTGGTCGGGCTTTTGCAGATAGAACGAACCAGAAAGTTCAATCTCATGTTTAAAAAGTTTCATTTTCTTTATTTGAATGAATTTTGCTTGAATACTTTCAATGTGTCCGATGTTTTTCTCTAAATCATGAAGAGCCTGACGAATCTCTGTCTGATCTGGCGAAACTCCGGAAGATGTCCAACCATCTACTGGATTTCCGAGAGAAACAATCATAAAAACACCAATCCAAACAAAAGGCTTCACTTCTATGACTCCTCTACAATTTTCTGAAAAACTTTAATTTCTCCATTTGCTAAAACCTCAGAGCCACAACGAACACTACCCTCAATTATTATAAAACCTCCAAATTCAGCAGATTTCGAGGCTTTTATCAGTAAGTTCTCGCCTACGTGTAGAGGTCTTTGAATCTTAAAATTTTTAATGCCAATTAAAAAACCTTGTTGCTTTCTTCGGTTCTCTTCACTCAACTTATACCCATTTCCAGCTGCAATGGTTTGCCCGACCATCTCAATAAAAATAGTTTCATCCACAGTTCCGTCTCGACTGGCAAATGGACTATCTTGATCAACTACAACCATTGTAACAGCATTCTCCTCACCTGCTTCAATTAAATGATCTACAACACACATTAGTCCTGAATGCAGAATATAAGGTTCTGCTTTTTGAGGCAAATCCTTGTTACTTCCGGCTGAATCAAAACTTTGATCAAGTGACATGTGGTCCTCATCGGTTAAAATGTTGATGTGTTATTTCACTTAAAGTTCTAACTTATCAACTTCATTTTGTATAATCTTACGTACCATATTCTTAAGCTTGAAAGGAGCTAAATCTTTAAACTCTTCCCAATGAATCATGGGGAGTTTGTGCAGATAAACAGTTCCTGGGGTAAAAAGCCATGAGCCTTTTTCCAGGACTTTTTGGTTTCCGCTTATGCACAAAGGGACGATGGGAACACCGGCCTTTTGTGCCACACGAAACGCAGATCCTCTAAATTGATGAACTTTACGGTCTGTCGTCCGAGAACCTTCAGGAAACGCAATGATTGATACATTCTCTTGAAGTAACTGCCGCGCGGTAGCTTCAAATTCAAGAAAAGACATTTTCTGAACATTTAAATACCCGGCAACCCAGGCAATCCATCCAATAACTGGAACTTTAAAAGGCCAATTGCCAACGACTTGAACGTATTCAACATTCAAGTTGGCCACAAAAAATCCATCGGCGCTAGATCTGTGATTACAAACGTAAACACAGGCGCCCGGCTCTTTTCCTATCTCAAAATCTTTGTAAATTATACGTACAAAAGGGAACATCAAAAAGCGCATAAGCACCAACGCATACCAACGAATCAATTGACGTACCACCCATAATGTTCTGCGCACTCCAAAAAAAGATCGAGTGATGACAACAGGGAAGAAAAAGAAAGAACTCATTCCAATCGTGACAATTATAAGAAGAGGATAAAATATAAGATTGAATAGTGTTTTTCTCATAACCTGAATAAATATATTGTATAGAAATTTCAATGTTGACAACACATCGGCTTCGCCCAGTGTGATGTCATCTTGAACACATTTGCATGCTCAGTATAAACGCTTTTTTGTCGTTAAACATTAGGCCTCTGGAATATGCCCTTCATCTTTCAAATTAATAACAAATTGATAAATATCACCAAGTGTTCGGATGTTGCGAATACGTTCATCATCTCGAATTTGAACTTTAAATTTCTTTTGAAGTGCAACAACAAGGTCTACAATGTCAAGGCTATCAAGCCCAATGTCTTCAAAAATCATCGCATCAGCTTTAAGATGTTCAGTATTAGTTTCAAAAGATTCTTCAAAGACTTCATTCACAAGTTTTTTCAGTTGTTCTTCATCCATTGCTTCATGATCCATTCTAATTATTTAATTTACGTATAATTAAAACCGCGTTAATACCTCCAAAAGCAAAACAATTTTTAACCACAACAGTGATATCTCTCTTAAGTGGCTCCCTAACATGGGCAATTTGATTACATTGAGGATCAATATTATCCAAATTCAGTGTTGGATAAATAATACTTTGGGCTATCATCTCAAGAGAGGCAGCTAGTTCAATAGCCCCCGATGCACCCAAAGTATGTCCGATGTAGCCTTTAAGAGAACTTACCGGAACTTGGTCCCCAAATACATCAGCAATAGCTGCTGCTTCAGCCTGATCTCCTTGTAAAGTTGCGGTTGCGTGAGCGCTGACATAATCCACATTTTCCGGATTTAATTGGGCATCCTTGAGAGCATCCTTCATGCAAGATCGCATTCCTTCACGGCTAGATTGGCTAACATGTGCTCCACTGCCGCAAGTAGAGTAACCAATTACTTCACCATAAATGGGCGCGTCTCGATGGATAGCATGATCATATTCTTCAAGAAGTAAAACCCCGGCTCCTTCACCGCAAACAAGACCATCACGTTTTTTATCGAAAGGCCGTGGTGAAAGAGATGGAGTGTCATTAAAATGTGTTGACGTTGCATAAAGAATATCGAAGGTCCCGGTAACAATAGGGTGAAGTTCCTCAGCGCCACCGCAAAGCAACGCATCTTGCCTTCCGCTTCGAATAAGTTCATACCCCAAACCAAGTGCTTGTAGCGATGAAGCACAAGCAGCTGAAGCGGCCATCACATACCCTTTAATTCCCAGGTACTGAGCAACATTCATTGTTACCGTATGTGACAAACATTTAAAAAAACTCATTGAAGAGAGTTCAGATATATCATAGTTTCGCAAAATTGCGGAAAAAGCTTCAAGAAAGTCACCTGCTCCACCCATCGTAGATCCCATAACACAACCAAAACGGTTTGAAGTCAGGAGAGTTTCATCAACCTTTCCATCTCGAATTGCCTGCTCAGCAGCTTCCACACCAAAGAGGCTAATCCTACCCATTGACCTGCGAGCTTTTCGGGGAATTTCCTTTTCGTTTTGTAATTCTGCCGGTGCACCCAACAGGCTTCTAAGCCC
>CAJWTP010000037.1 GCA_913047325.1 uncultured Gammaproteobacteria bacterium | reverse complement strand
CCTTTTGCAAAAAGCATTAAGTCTGGCTCAATATCATAATAATCAGAACCAAACCACTCACCTGTCCTTCCAAAGCCGCAAATTACTTCATCAGCAACCAGCAAAATGTTGCGTTCTTGACAAATTCGACTTATTTCTGGCCAATAGCTTTCTGGAGGGAGAATAACTCCACCTGCACCTTGTATAGGTTCTGCTATAAACGCTGCCACTTTATCTTCGCCCAACTCATCAATTTTATTTGCCAGACTTTGGGCCGCCTTTCTACCAAACTCATCAACATCTATCTTTTCTCCAGCCTCAACGCATGCTTCAAAATAGTAGGGCTGGTCTACGTGTTCAATGTCGGGTATAGGCAGTCCTCCCTGAGCATGCATCGCGCTCATACCTCCTAGACTGGCACCGGCCATAGTGGATCCATGATAGGCATTTTTCCGACTAATTATTACTGACTTAGAGGGCTTGCCTTTAGCGGCCCAGTAATGCCTTACAAGCCTAATCATAGTGTCATTTGCCTCAGAACCTGAACCTGTAAAATAGACTTTGTTCATTCCTTCAGGCGTTAAATCTGTAATCATTTCAGATAACTTGATAGCTGAAGGGTGACTGGTACCGAAAAAATTATTATAGTAAACAAGCTCTTTCATCTGCTTATTTACTGCATTGATAATTGAGTTCTGGCTATAACCCATATTAACGCACCATAACCCTGACATACTGTCTAGTATTTTATTGCCATCGCTATCATGAATATAAACACCATCTGCACGGGTAATGATGTGTGTTGCCGTTGGGTTCTTTGTGTAGGCAAAATCGCTAAATGATTGCATGTGATGCTGTGCATTGCGATTCTGGAGCTTCAAAGTGTTGTCAGTCATAACTTTTCCTTAAAATTAATAATAAATATTTTTAATGAATCAGATTTTTCATAATTAATTAAGTGATATAGTGTAATCCATTTTTAGTTTTTAACAATAATTTTTTATTATTGCCACTTTCAAAATTTATGTAAACTAAAAAATTGTAAGAACTATAGATACCTTTTGGTTCTTTTTTTTATACAAACAATTAGAAACTAATCTATGGATAAAGTTGCCACTAATTTTTTGGATTTGCATCCTGATTTAGAAAAAATTGAGTTTATCTTTGTAGATATAAACGGTATACCTAGAGGTAAAAATACTTCACCGAAAACATTAATTAAAGCATTCAACGGCGACCTTAGGATGCCAGTATCTAGCTACGTTCTTGATATTTGGGGGGATAACCCTCAAGGTACAGGTTTGGTAATGTCGGGAGATGGTGATGGCATCTGTAGGCCGGTTGAGAGTTCTCTTGCAATGACGCCATGGAATAATCGCCAAACTGCTCAATGCCTAGTTAGCATGGAGGATAGCGATGGTAACCCAATATTTGCCGATTCAAGACATATACTTAACAGTGTAATAAACAAGTTCAGAGAGCTAGGGCTTAAACCTGTTATGGCTCCGGAAATGGAATTCTATCTTGTAGACAAACATCTTCTTCGCAATGGGCATCCTCAAAGACCTTTGATTCCAGGTTCAGAGAAAAGATATCAAGAAGTACAATTGCTTGATTTAATTGAGATGGATGATTTCGAGGGCTTTTTCACCCTTGTTGAGAAAAGCGCACATTCCTTAGGAATTCCTGCCGAAACGGCAATCAAGGAGTGCGCTCCTGGTCAATTCGAAATTAACTTACTACACCATGATGACGCCCTTTTGATGGCAGATCAGACATTCCTTTTGAAACGTCTGATAAAAAATTGCGCTCGACGATTCAATATGAACGCAACCTTTATGGCAAAACCATTTCCTAATCAAGCTGGAAATGGTATGCATGTTCATCTAAGTATCGTCGACAAGGATGGTAATAATGTTTTCGTAACCGACAATAATAAGCAGCCCCAAGGAATCTTTGCACATGCAATTGCCGGTCTTCTGAAGACAACTCCTGACTTTCTATCTTTCTATGCCCCTCACTCAAACTCATATAGACGTCTAATCCACAATGCTGATCACGCACCAACAACTTTAAGTTGGGGTAATGAAAATAGAACCGCCCTAATAAGACTACCAGAAGCTTCCGCTAAAGCGACTAGGCTCGAGTTCCGTGTCGCCAGTGCCGACTCTAACCCCTACTTAGTATTTGCATCAGTGCTAGCAAGCGTGTATGCTGGCATACAAGGCAAACTTCCGCTTGATAAAGAAACTATCGGTAATGCCCATGCACAACATCCGCCATCACTAGGCGTTACATGGAGGGAAGCCGTAGAGAAAACAAGTTTATCATCGCTAGTAAAGGGTTTTTTTGGAGAACAGTTTCAGCAATGCTATAAATGTGTTAAAGAATCAGAAATAAAGAGATTTGAATCAACAATAACTGATTTTGAATACCACTCTTATTTGAGGTGCCTTTGATGACGACTTCTTAATTGTGGTTACAAAAGAGCCTTTTAATTAGCAATAATTAAAAGTTTAATAATAAAGGAGAGAAACAATGAAATTAATAATCAAAAGTCTGCTCATCGCTATTGCACTGACCTGCTCAGCGCAAATTGCAGTGGCAGAAGAAAATGTAGTACATGTTTATAATTGGTCGGACTATATCGACGAAGACGAACAGGTGAACGCTAATTTTACTGCCGCAACCGGTATTAAAGTGGTCTATGACGTGTTTGATTCCAACGAAGTACTAGAAGCTAAACTTTTAGCAGGTGGTTCAGGCTACGATGTAGTTGTGCCTTCAGCCGGATTCTTGGCAAGACAAATTCAAGCAGGTGTTTTCCAAAAGCTTGATAAATCAAAATTACCTAATATTGGCAATATGTGGGATGTTGTTGAACAACGTGTAGAACAGTATGGACCTCTCAATGAATATTCTGTCAACTGGCACTGGGGTACAACAGGAATTGGATACAACGAAGGCATGATCAATGAAAGAATGGAAAATGCGCCAACAACTTCTCTGGCGATGATCTTCGATCCAGACGTTGTATCTAAATTTGCTGATTGTGGTGTTCATTTATTGAATGCACCAACAGAAATCATTCCTGCAGCTTTGGCTTATATCGGTGAAGATCCATCAACAACAGATGCTGAAGTGTTGAAAAAAGCTGAGCCTGTTATAGAAAAAATTCGTCCATATATTCAGAAATTTCATTCATCGCAATATATTGATGCACTTGCCAATGGCGATATCTGTTTAGTTATTGGTTGGTCAGGTGATATCTTTATGGCTCAATACGCAGCCTGGGATGCTGAGAATGGTGTTGAAATTGTTTATGCAATACCTGATGAAGGTGCGCTTATGTGGTTTGATCAGTTAGCAATTCCGAAAGATGCTCCTCACCCTGATAACGCCCACCAGTACATCAACTGGACAATGGATCCTGAACAGATTGCTTTAGCAACAAACTGGGTTTGGTATGCCAACGGTAATTTAGCTTCTCAGCCACTTCTAGATGAAGAGCTTTTTAATGATCCAGCGGTTTACCCAACACCTGAAGTTCTTGAGGGTTTGTATACCGTGCCAACATACGATGCTGCAACACAACGTGTTGTGACTCGTCTTTGGACTAAGATTACAACAGGATACTAAAACTGCGCTATCATTACCTCCAAGGCTATATTGCCTTGGAGGTAATTTTTTTTATGTTATAGGTTATGACAGAGACTACTACAACTGAACCATGGCTGGATTCAAACCAGAAGCCCTACATTCAAATAGTAAACGTTACAAAAAAATTTGGCGACTTTACAGCCATAGATAATTTATCCTTAGATATATATAAAAACGAGTTCTTCTCATTGTTAGGGCCTTCGGGATGTGGAAAAACAACACTACTTCGAATGCTAGCTGGGTTTGAAAGATTTACCGAAGGCAGAGTTCTTGTTGATGGTGAAGATATTTCTGAAATCCCACCCCATCTAAGACCTATCAATATGATGTTTCAGTCTTATGCGCTGTTCCCACATCTGACGGTTGAAAAGAATATCGCCTTTGGTTTAAAGCAAGACAAATTACCAGACAATGTCATCAATCAAAGGGTTGAAGAGATGTTGGAATTGGTTGAACTGACTGATTTTGCCAAACGCAAACCTGGACAACTTTCTGGTGGTCAAAGTCAACGTGTTGCGCTCGCAAGAAGCCTAGCTAAACAACCTAAATTGCTACTCTTAGATGAACCATTAGGTGCACTAGATAAGCGCCTAAGAGAACAAACACAGTTTGAGTTAATGGACATTCAGGAGAAATTGGAGGTGACTTTTGTTATCGTCACCCATGACCAAGAAGAGGCAATGACTGTTTCTAGTAGGATAGGTGTAATGGATTCAGGGAAATTGATCCAAGTTGCAACACCTACACAGATTTACGAAGCACCAATCAACAGAGAAGTTGCGGACTTTATTGGTGACGTTAATATCTTTAAAGGTATCTACAAGGGTCAAGATGAAAAGGGAACTCAATTACTCTCTGAAGATTCAAAGTCGATTATCTATGCAACTCAAAAAGTTGATGTACCAGTTGGTAATAGAATATGGTTTGCATTAAGACCAGAAAAACTTGAAATAACAAGAAAATTACCAGAAGTTGATTGCAATATCTTGAAAGGAAAAATTGAAGATATCGGTTATGGAGGTAGCTTTTCAACCTATCACGTTAAGCTTAAAAACGGTAGACAGCTTACCGCCATCCGTGCTAACCGTGAACGAACTGCTGAGCACCATTTAACCTGGGGAGATGAGGTTTATCTTCATTGGGCCCCCCATTCCGCTGTTGTTTTACTTTCTTAGTTTTTTATGAATATAAAAGAAATACAAGTCCCATCCTTTCTGAGACGAGCCTTTAATGGAAGGAATGCAGCCATTTCAATTCCCTATCTTTGGTTACTCTTATTGTTTTTATTTCCATTTGTTATTGTTCTCAAGATCAGTCTTGCTCAGCCTGTTATCGCTATGCCTCCTTATACGCCACTTTTTAGCTGGGGTGATTCATTATGGCCAAAAATACAAGCAGGCTTAGATAGTTATCTTTTCCTTTTTAGTGACTCACTCTATATCAAGGCCTATCTTTCTAGTATAAAAATTGCAACAATCTCAACAGTATTAACGCTCATCATTGGTTATGCGATAGCTTATAGTATTGCTAGGGCGCCGACACGTTGGCGAGGTATCTTATTGATGTTGGTCATTCTCCCTTTCTGGACCTCGTTTCTTATACGTGTCTACGCTTGGATAGGTATTTTAAAAACTGAAGGTTTATTAAATTTAGCCTTAATGACATTAGGGATAATCGAAAAACCTCTCATCATAATGAATACCGACCTCGCAGTCTACATCGGTATCGTCTATTCATACTTGCCCTTTATGATCTTGCCACTCTACGCTAACCTGGAGAAAATGGATATGAACTTATTGGAGGCAGCAGCTGATCTAGGTTGTCGACCTTTTAAAACTTTCTGGAATGTAACGATACCTTTATCCCTACCTGGCATTCTGGCTGGATGCTTTCTTGTCTTTATTCCTGTTATTGGCGAATTTGTTATCCCAGACCTTCTAGGTGGAACAAAAACCCTAATGATTGGTAAAGTTCTTTGGGGTGAATTCTTCTATAACAGGGATTGGCCAGTAGCATCAGCTGTTGCTATTATTATGCTACTACTTCTAGTAGTTCCAATTATTTTCTATCAAAAATCACAAGAAAAGGCCATATCATGACAAGGTTCACTAAATTTAATGTTTCTGCCTTAGTGATCGGATTCACGTTTCTTTATTTGCCAATCATCCTTTTGATTTTGTTTAGTTTTAATGAATCTAAATTGGTCACCGTTTGGGCTGGATTTTCAACAAAATGGTATGTCGAGCTGATGCAAAACCAAGGCATCAAAGATGCCGCCTGGGTAACCTTCAAGGTTGCCTTTATATCTTCTACTGTGGCAACATTGTTGGGCACTATTGCCGGACTTGTGATGACACGTTTTGGTAATTTCAGAGGAAGGACACTTTTTTCCGGCATGATCTATGCCCCAATGGTAATGCCAGAAGTTATATTAGGCCTATCTACGCTTCTTACATTTATAACTTTAGCTATTGATAGAGGCGTTTTAACAATAACGCTGGCTCATATAACTTTTTCGATGTGTTATGTCTCAGTCATTATTCAGTCAAGAATGACTAGTTATGATGATAGTATTACTGAAGCTGCTCTCGACTTAGGTTGCACACCCTTTCGTACTTTCATGTTAATCACATTCCCAATCATTTTGCCGGCGATTGTATCGGGTTGGCTATTATCATTCACTATGTCGCTTGATGACCTCGTCATTGCGAGTTTCACCTCTGGTCCTGGTTCAACAACACTACCAATTAAGATATATTCAATGGTAAGGCTGGGGGTTACTCCTGAAATCAACGCCGTTTCTACGATCTTAGTCGGTTTAGTGACAGTTGGCGTGATAACTGCTTCACTGATAGGTAAAAGACAAAAACAGCAACTCGCTCAAAGTTAAACATTTTATTAACATGATTAAAGGTATTATAGTTTGCGGATTTAAAGACATTAATTTAACAAAACGAAAAGAATATGCTGAACAATGCTGACCTATTGAAAAATGCCGGATATATCAACGGCGAATGGACAGGCGCTGACTCTGATAATAGATTTGAAGTGACCAACCCCTTCTCTAAAGAAGTCATCTGTACACTTCCAGATATGGGCGCAAAAGCAACTAATGACGCTATTGAAGCTGCCAACGATGCCTGGCCAAATTGGCGAAGTAGAACTGCTAAAGAAAGAGCAGCAATCTTAAAAAAATGGTTCGACCTAATCATTGATAATCAAGAAGACTTGGCTACCTTAATGACAACCGAGCAAGGAAAACCGCTTGCAGAAGCAAAAGGTGAAGTGGTCTATGGGGCATCCTTTATTGAGTGGTTTGCCGAGGAAGGCAAAAGAACATATGGTGATATTATCCCTACCCCATCAAATGACCGTAGAATTCTAGTCATCAAGCAACCTATAGGTGTGGTTGCCGCGATTACACCATGGAACTTTCCAATCGCAATGATTACCAGAAAATGCGCGCCAGCACTCGCTGCCGGTTGCCCAGTGGTAATAAAGCCTGCCGCTGAAACCCCTCTCTCAGCTTTGGCGTTAGCAGAACTTGCAGATCAGGCAGGCATTCCAAAAGGCGTTCTTAACGTTGTCGTGGGAACTAAATCGAGCGAGATTGGTTTGGCGCTAACTAACAGTCCGATTGTGCGCAAACTCTCTTTCACCGGCTCCACAGCTGTAGGCAAGATTCTAACTCGTAACTGTGCTGACACCATGAAGAAGGTTTCGATGGAACTTGGCGGAAATGCGCCTTTTATTGTTTTTGATGATGCAGACCTAGATTTAGCGGTTGCTGGCGCATTGATATCAAAATTTAGAAACACTGGACAAACATGTGTTTGCAGTAATCGTATCTTAGTGCAAGAAGGAATCTATGATGAATTCGTATCCAGATTGGGTGAAGCTGTCAAAACGCTTAATGTTGGAAATGGCATGGAAGAAGGCATTAATCAGGGCCCTTTAATCAATGAAAATGCACTCAAGAAAGTCCAAGATCACATCTCTGATGCTGTTGACAAGGGTGCGGTCATTGTCACTGGAGGTAAACCACACTCGAGCGGTGGCACAATGTTCGAACCAACCGTTATTGGTAGTGTAACAACTTCAATGAAGGTTGCATCTGAAGAAACCTTTGGACCCCTAGCGCCTGTCTTTAAGTTCTCAACAGAAGAAGAGGCAATCATGATGGCCAATGACACTGAATTTGGTCTAGCATCTTACTTTTACACAAACGACGTAAATCGGATTTGGCGCGTTTCCGAAGCATTAGAGTACGGAATGGTTGGTGTCAACGAGGGAGTTATCTCAAATGAAGTTGCCCCTTTCGGCGGGGTGAAAGAGTCCGGCCTAGGTCGTGAAGGCTCTCACTACGGAATTGATGACTTTCTAGAGCTAAAGTATATCTGTATGGGTGGACTTAGCTAGTTTTTATCATTTAATTAAACTAAACAGCACTAGGAACATTTTTATTTATCATTGATAGTGCCTTGTTTTTAGCACTTGGTATAATTCCATTTTCTATAATATTTATGCAAAACTAATGAAAGTTGGAATTCTTGGTCTAGGTACCGTTGGTGGTGGTGTTGTAAATGTCTTGAGAAAGAATGCTGATTCTATCAAGAGACGTACCGGTGTTAAGGTTAAAGTGGTACTCGCCGGGGTTAGAGATGTCTCACAGGACCGTATCTGTGACACGTCAGATATCACCCTTACTGAAGATCCATACGAAGTTGTAAATCACAAAGATGTCGATGTCGTTCTCGAGCTTATTGGTGGCACTGAAGTGACAAAGGATCTAGTTGAAACAGCTATTAAGAATGGCAAACACGTCATCACAGCAAATAAAGCTCTTTTAGCCGAACATGGTAATGAGCTAATTCAATTGGCTAATCAAAACAAAGTGCGATTGTTATTTGAAGCCTCCGTTGCCGGAGGCATTCCAATTATCAAATCATTAGAGCAAGGATTAAGCGCCAACAAAATAGAATCACTTGCCGGAATAGTTAACGGCACAGGCAACTTTATCCTAACTGAAATGAAGGAAAAAGATAGAGACTTTGCCGATGTTCTTAAAGAGGCGCAAATGCTTGGCTATGCTGAAGCTGACCCGACTTATGATGTTGAAGGTATTGATGCAGCGCACAAGCTATCTATCCTTGCAGCTATCGCATTTGGAACTGAACTTCAATTTGACAAAGTCTATACTAAAGGTATTAGTGAAATAACTACTGAAGATATTAAGTATGCCACTGAACTGGGCTACGTAATTAAGCACTTAGGTATTGCCAAGAGAGTTGGAAATTCAATTGAAATGAGAGTTCACCCTACCTTGATTGACAAAGACCAAATAATCGCAAATGTTAACGGCGTGATGAATGCCGTTCTCGTTAAAGGCGATGCTTTAGGAACAAGCCTATACTATGGAGCAGGAGCAGGTGATGAGGCAACAGCTTCGGCTGTTATTGCAGACCTGATTGATATTATTAACAATCAAACTAGCAACCATATCTTGGGCTGGAAGTCGCAAGAAAAAACCAAGGTTATCGACAACAATTTAATTAATAGTGAGTTTTATTTAAGGCTATTAGTATCCGATGTATCAGGTGTGCTCGCAAAATTAACCCAAATCTTTCATGATCAAAAAGTAAGTATTGAAGCCTTTATTCAAAAAAAGGTCGATGTTGACAATAATGCCCATATAGCAATCATTACGAACAAGATAAATACAAAAAATGTTATGAATATTAAGGCAAAAATTGAGGCAAGCGACTTCAATCAAGATAGCGTGCAAATTCTACACGTTGAAACACTAGATTAACTAAATAGAGGTTTTTATGAGATATACCGGTCTAATTGAAAAGTATAAAGATAGACTGCCAGTAAGCGAAAATACACGCATAATAAGTTTGGGCGAGGGGAATACGCCATTAATTAAACTTCAAAACATTCCCAAAGAGATTGGTAAGGAAATAAACCTATACATAAAGTATGAAGGATTAAATCCAACAGGTTCTTTCAAGGATCGTGGCATGACAATGGCAGTTACTAAAGCTGTCGAATCTGGCTCTGAAGCTATAATTTGTGCTTCAACTGGAAACACCTCAGCTGCCGCTGCAGCTTACGCTGCGCGCGCTGGAATCAAAGCTTTTGTTCTTATCCCTGAGGGCAAGATTGCGCTCGGAAAATTAGCTCAAGCGATGATCCATGGCTCCACTATTATTCAAATAAAAGGTAACTTTGACGATGGCATGCAAATCGTCAAAGAAATTGCTGACCATGCCCCAGTAACCATAGTAAATTCAATAAATCCTTATCGCCTGCATGGCCAAAAAACAGCCGCCTTCGAAATCATTGACGAGCTTGGCTCTGCTCCAGATTATCATTGCCTGCCGGTGGGCAATGCTGGAAACATAACAGCGCACTGGATGGGCTACACTGAATACTGTGAAATTGGCAAATCAAAAACAACCCCTACAATGCTTGGCTATCAGGCGGCAGGTGCAGCCCCTTTCATTAAAGGTTCGAAAGTTGAAAACCCAGAAACTATAGCGACTGCAATTCGTATTGGAAACCCTCAGAGCTGGGATCAGGCAATCAAACTAAGCAAACAATCTAATGGCTGGTTTGATGCATTTGCTGATTCAGAAATACTAGCTGCTCAGAAAATGTTAACCGAAAGAGAGGGTATTTTCTGCGAGCCGGCATCTGCCACTTCTGTTGCCGGCGCTCTAAAAGACATAAAGTCAGGTAAAATTCCTGCAGGTTCTAGTGTTGTATGTACGCTTACAGGCCACGGCCTCAAGGACCCAGACACGGCAATTAGTCAATGTGACCAAAGTGCAATGATTAATGTTAATCCGACACTGGATGAAGTAAAAAAAGCCATATTAGATAATATGTAGCCCTACTAATCTCGAACCGAACTTTGTCAAACTAGGGTAACCTTTTTATGAGTAATCGAGACTACAAAACCATTAATCAGTGTATCGGGAATACGCCACTGGTTTGTCTTCAAAGGCTCAACCCAAATTCAAGCAATGTTATTTTGGTTAAATTAGAGGGGAACAATCCCGCAGGTTCAGTCAAAGATCGAGCAGCCCTAAATATGATTATCAAGGCTGAACAAAGAGGTGAAATTAAGCCGGGAGATAGCTTATTAGAAGCTACCAGTGGTAATACCGGTATTGCGCTAGCTATGGTTGCGGCTATCAGGGGCTACAAAATGACTCTCGTTATGCAAGAAAATCTCTCTCAAGAAAGAAGAGACGCGATGGAAGCTTACGGCGCTGAATTAATTCTTGTTTCCGAGGAAGAAGGAATGGAAGGTGCTCGAGACCTAGCCGATGAGATGGAAAAAGAAAACAAAGGTATTCAGCTTAACCAATTCTCTAATCAAGACAATCCAGGCGCACATCAAGACACTACCGCTGAAGAAATATGGCATGACACAAATGGTGAAATCACCCACTTTGTAAGTGCGATGGGCACTACAGGAACAATCATGGGCGTCTCTAGATACCTAAAAAGTAAGAACCCCCTGATTCAAATAATTGGGACCCAGCCAGACGCTGAGTCACACATTCCTGGAATTAGGCGCTGGCCTGAAGGGTACCTTCCAGCTATTTTTGATGCCACTTGGGTTGATTCGATGATGGATGTGAATCAAAGAACTGCTGAACAGACTACCAGAGAACTGGCAATCAAAGAGGGTATTTTTGCTGGCGTTTCATCAGGTGGAGCAGTTGCTTCAGCTATTGAGCTTTCAAAAAAAATAGATAATGCTGTGATTGTTACAGTAATCTGTGATCGTGGTGATCGATATTTATCAACAGGAATATTTAAGCGCTAATGAAGCGCTATATTCTTCATCAATTTCCTGTTAAACCTCAAACCTATATTGCGCTCTTATTGGCGAGCTTATTTACAGTAGTAGTAATCACATTTTTTCTGGAAATAACTGACTATGCACAACTACTGTTTAAACAAAAAGCTCGAAACCACCCCTTATGGGGTTTAATTATTACCCCAATTACCTACGTCGGAATAATATATTTTACTAAACTCTATTTTCAACGCGCTGAAAGTTCTGGAATACCTCAAGTCATTGCTACACTCGACTCTCGCAACAAAAAAATTAGAGAGCAATTGTTATCATTTAGGATGACTCTAGCAAAAATCAGCTTCATTTTTCTTGGAATGCTTGGTGGTGCACCAATAGGTATCCAGGGACCAAGTATTTATATCGGGAGCTCTATCTTTTACAGTTTTAATCGCTTTATTAATTTAAAACGCAAAATTATGATTCACTCGACGATTATTCTTGGTGGATGTGCTGGCCTTATTGTTGCATTCAATGCTCCTATTGCCGGTTTTTTCTTTGCATATGAAGAGTTAGGTAGAAAGATAAGAAGCCAAGCCCTGATTTTCATTGCTTTTGGATGTGGCGTTGTCTATCTTATTGCAATAAGCTATCGTGGTAATTCACCATATTTAGGAGATCTATCCAGTCTTTTATTTGAATATACATTTATATGGCAGCTCATACCTTTAGCAATAATCGCAGGTCTTTTGGGTGGATTATTTTCAATAACTCTTGTTTTTTTAATTGATAAGTTTGCCACTCATACAGCAAAAAAAATACTCATAACTGCACTCATTATTGGAATTATCGTTGCACTATTTAATTACTTTTCCGAGTTTTTGGTTTCCGGCTCTGGCAAACAAGAAGTTTTGTTTATGCTGGACTCACAAAGCTTAGGCGTTGAATTTATTGTGATGAAATATTTCTCAGTCTTAACCTCCGTTACCTCAGCAATACCTGGCGGCTTGTTCTTGCCATCAATTTCAATTGGAATGGGGATAGGTTCAGAAGCTAGCAACTTGATGCCATTATTTGAACCTCAAGTTGTAATGATTATGGCCACTATTGCCTACCTAGCTGGCGCTATCAGAACACCATTAACTGCAACCTTTGTGACCCTGGAGATGACCTCGACAATGCATCTAATTTTGCCCGCCTTGTTGGTAGCTTTTGTTGCCAACTATGTTTCAAAGCTGATTAAAAAACAACCCCTTTATGAAACTATGGCGGAAAATTATATAAAGATCACTAGTCAATAAGTTAGTAACAAGTAATCAAAATAATTCAATCACCCTACTATATTTTGTAATTTAGTATTGGTATGACCAATTTACCATTTTTGCGCAAATAAAGATGTGTACAATGAGAGATTCGTATAACTAAAGGAGATGTAAATGAATATTAAGCTTAGCCTTAATAATGCAGTTGTTGTTCTTTTGATTGCATTATTTTCAATTAGCATGTCAGCTAAAGCTGGCGATGTTTATGACTACATTAAACTAGATAATGAAATATTGATTGCTACCGATGCAAACTGGGCGCCATTCTCGTACATTGATGATGATGGTGTGATGCAAGGATTTGATGTCGACGTGGGTAGAGAAATTGCGAAACGTATGGGTGTTGAAGCTCGCTTTATAACTCCTGCATGGGACGTTATCACCGCAGGAAACTGGAACATGCGCTGGGATGTCTCTGTTGGTTCTATGACGCCAACTGCGAGTCGCTCTGAAGTGTTGAACTTTCCAGCCACCTACTATTACACACCAGCAGCTTTCGCTGTACACGAAGATTCAACCTTAACTGTACCTCAACTTAGTGGGAAAACTATCTGTACCACTGCAGCTTCTACTTGGGAGATGTATCTTCAGGGTGACCTAGATATGCTTAATGCTCCTGCCTTCACTTATGACGTTACACCGGGCACAATCACCTCTTTGGTTGACGGTGCGGCGTGTTTGGATGATGTTCGCTTAGGTGCAGGCGTTCGAAACGATGGCATGATTGATTCATTACCGATGATACTTGCAGCTATAGATGCTGGTTATCCGATTAAAGTCTTAGGAGATCCGGCTTTCTATGAGCCTCTTTCGTTGGCAACTGACAAGGGTAATGATGACCCTGAACTAGATGCGGAACTTGCTAGAATCATAACTGAAATGCAGAAGGACTACTCTTTGAGTTTGTTATCAATTCAGCACTTCAAAAATGCTGATGGTACTTCAGCAGACTATACTGTTTCTTACTAATAGGAATTGTTAGTCAGTTTTTAGTTAAAGTTTAGACAAAGGTATGTTCGTCGATACCGTTATTGAAGATAAGGCGCTGCACAAGCCAGCATTCCTTATTGGACTCTTCGTAGCGGTATTGGCGTTTTTCTTCGCATTTAACTTTACCGATACTTTTTTTGGTGAATTCCTAAGACCAGTTATAGGAGAACCCAAAGAGAGTGGTTTTTTCGGTCGATTAGCCGTTTCAATTGTTCTCGCAGTTCTGTTTGTCCTTAATTTATTTGTAATTAGTTTCTTTAAATTAAAGGGACAAATCGCAATTGTCTGGATTGAATTGTTTCTCCTATTCTTGGCATTTGCCTATTCTTTTGATCTCAAGATGTCATTTATCCAGAGTAGGATTGGACTTATGATCTCTCAGGGGCTGTTTACGACCATCTATATTTCAGCAGTCTCTATCGTTATTGCTACCGTAATTGCTATCGTAGGTGCTATTGCAAAACTTTCCAATAACGGCTTTGCATTCGCCATTGCCAGTTTTTATACCTCTCTTTTTCGAGGACTTCCACTTCTTTTGCAGGTTTACCTAATTTACAAAGGTCTTCCACAAATCGGTTTTATGGTTGACGCGGTGCCTGCAGGAATTACTGCTCTGTCACTTTGTTATGGCGCCTATATGACAGAGATTTTCCGTGCTGGAATCCAGAGCATCCCTAGGGGTCAATGGGAAGCTTCAAGAGCTCTTGGCTTTAGGTTTAGCCTTATTATGCGCAAAATAATCTTGCCTCAAGCTGTACCCATCATCATTCCACCCACAGGTAACCAGTTTATCGCTATGCTTAAAGACAGTTCTCTTGTCTCTGTTCTTGGAGTATGGGAGTTAATGTATCTTGCTAGAACCTTAGGGCAAAGAGATTTCAGACACATGGAAATGCTTCTGACGGCTGCAATGATTTACTGGGCTCTAACGATTGTGCTCGAGGTGATTCAGGCTCGGATTGAAGAAAAATATAAACAAAAAGGTTAATAATGGAAACACAAGACCAAACCTCTAACTTATCTGAAACATTGCCGGTAATCTCGTTAAGTGGGGTTAATAAGTGGTATGGTGATTTCCAGGCCTTATCAAATATTGATCTTGAGATTAAACTTAAAGAAAAGATTGTAATTTGTGGCCCTTCTGGGTCAGGAAAGTCTACCCTTATTCGTTGCCTTAATCGTCTTGAAGCTCATCAAGAGGGCACAATTCATGTTAGTGGTATAGAGTTACATGAAAGAATGAAAGATATTGATGTTGTTCGCCAAGATATAGGAATGGTCTTTCAGAGTTTTAACTTGTTTCCACATCTGACGGTATTGGAAAACTGTATGGCGGGTCCGAATTGGGTTCGTGGTATTGATAAAAATGAAGCTAAAAAGAGGGCTATTGCAATGCTAGAGCAAGTCAAGATACCAGAACAAGCAGACAAATATCCAGAACAACTTTCGGGTGGCCAACAGCAACGTGTAGCGATTGCCAGAAGCCTTTGCATGCAACCCAAAGTTATGTTGTTTGACGAGCCCACTTCAGCGCTTGATCCAGAGATGGTCTCTGAGGTTTTAGACACCATGATTGAGCTCGCCAAGAGTGGCATGACTATGATTTGTGTGACTCATGAAATGGGTTTCGCCCGTCAAGTTGCGGATAGGGTTGTATTTATGGCTGACGGCGAAATAGTGGAGCAAAACTCACCAGAGGAGTTTTTCAATAATCCGCAACATGAACGTACCAAAGCTTTTCTTGACCAAATACTGAAATAAGTATCTATCAAGATATAAAGTATTGCTGAAAAGTCTTTATCGCCGACTTAATATCCTTCTCAGAAATCCCAAGATGACAAACCATTCTCCCCCTGTCAAGACTGTCAATTCTTATATGATTATCAAATAAATACTGCTCTAAAGAGGCTCGATGCTGCTTTGGACAATTAACAAAAAGCATATTGGTTTGGTTTTCACCGTAATCTACTTCTAACTCTGGTATTTCAGACAAACCCTGAGCCAAAAGCTTTGTATTGTCGTGGTCTTCTTGAAGTCTTGCAATATTATTTTTAAGGGCATACATTCCGCACGAAGCAATAACACCAACCTGTCTCATACTGCCACCTAGGATTTTTCTTATACGTTTGGCTTTTACAATTACTTCATTGCTACTCACCAGTAGCGATCCTACTGGAGCTCCTAAGCCTTTCGATAAACAAATAGAAACACTATCACAATTTTCGGTCAATTCCTTTGGAGATAAACCACTATGAATATGGGCATTAAATAAACGAGCACCATCTAAATGTACACTTAAGCCCCTGTCGTGAGCGGCTTTTGCTAAGGCATCAATCTGTTTTTGTGGCTGTGCCTGTCCTGATACAGTATTTTCTAAGCAAAGTAACCTAGTGACAGCATAATGAGGGTCGTCTTCTTTAATTTGTGAAACCATATCATCTAATACCAAACCACCGTTTTCATTCATATCAATAGGACAAATACCTACCCCACCAAGAACCGAAGCGCCACGAGCTTCGTAGAGATTAGTATGGTAGTCTCGCCCAATGAGCGCCTCATCTCCACGTTGACAGTGAGACAAAATTGCTGTCAGATTGCTTTGCGTGCCACTTGGAAAAAACAAACCCGCCTCTTTGCCCAAGAGTTCTGCCGCGTATTGTTGTAGCTCTAAGACCTCAATATCCTCATCATAAACATCGTCTCCAAGTTTTGCTGTCTGGATAGTCTGAAGCATCTCAAAACTTGGCATTGTGACAGTATCACTTCGAAAATCTATATATTTATCATGATTGTATTCAGACAAAATAGCGCTATTATTGTAATTATTTGTCATCTAATTTAAGGTTAGTATTCTCACCAGTTTTCAATAATGACTAAAAGGGCTTCACAACAGCAAGGATGATAATACCAACAAGAAGTGGAAGTGGAACTTCATTGAACCATCGATAAAAAGTGTCAGACCGGGTATTTTTATCCTCTGCAAAAACACCTACCAAATAGCCACAGTAAAAATGATATACAATCAATAGTACTACTAATACTAGCTTGGCTTTAAGCCAATACTGATTGCTATAGGCTTCCCAGGCATAGTTTTGAACCATCCATAGACCAAACACGGTTGTGACTATAAAGCTTGGCATCATAATACCTCTATAGAGTCTTCGCTCCATTAACTTGAAGCGCTCAATGCTGATCTCATCATCCGCCATAGAATGATAAACAAACAGTCGCGGCAAGTAAAACATACCGGCAAGCCACGAAATGAATCCGAAAATATGTATAGCCTTAATCCAAAGCATCAAAACTCCAAAAATAGGTACATAATACCGTTTCAATACCATTAATGTCTAAGATTCATTAAAGAAATTATGTGAAATAATCAACCATTGATTTGCACTTCTCTTGTTCAATGACATAGTAAAATTTGCCTACCATTTAAAATTAGATCAGTATGCTCAACTTTTTTAAGAAAAATCAAAACAAAGATATACAAACTGATGCAAATAAAGCGTCCCTAAAAGACAGGTTATCTAAGTCAAAGCGTCGACTTGGAGATGGACTTTCTTCAATACTGATTGGCAAAAAGCAAATCGATGACGAACTGCTGGATGAGTTAGAAATACTTATGATCAGCTCTGATATTGGAATTCAAACAACCGACAAGATCATCGAATCAGTTCGAAAGAAGGCTTCTCGCAAAGAGCTTAAAGACGGCGACAGCTTATATCAATTAATTAAAATTGAATTAGAAGAACTTCTCGTGCATAACAACCTATTGGAGCCAGTTAGTGACAGCACTTTTGTGATTCTTGTTGTTGGAATCAATGGAGCGGGCAAAACCACCACGATAGGTAAACTTGCTAAATCATTTCAAAGTCAAGGGAAAACAGTGATGTTAGCTGCAGGGGATACTTTTCGTGCAGCTGCGGTAGAACAGCTCCAGATATGGGGTGAGCGAAATAATATCTCTGTGGTTGCACAAAAGACTGGTGCGGACGCTGCTTCTGTTGTCTACGACGCTTACCAATCTGCCACAGCAAAAAAAATTGACGTACTTATTGCTGATACTGCTGGTAGGCTTCATACTCAAGATAATTTAATGCAAGAGTTGGAAAAAATAAAACGAGTATTAAAGAAGCACAACGAAAATACACCACATGAAACCATGTTGGTTATTGATGGTAGCTCGGGACAAAATGCCCTCCAACAGGCAAAGGAGTTCCACAAATCCATCAAACTCTCAGGAATTACTGTGACCAAACTCGATGGCACTGCTAAAGGCGGTGTATTGTTTGCAATATCTGACGCTCTAAACCTACCTATCCGTTTTATCGGGGTTGGCGAAGCTATTGATGACCTTAAACCTTTCGATGCTGAGGAGTTTGTCAACGCACTTTTTGATTAACCAAAATAAAATAGGATAAAAAAATAATACCGATTAGCTCAGAACAAGCGCTTTTCTAATCAAACATTGTCAAGCAAAGCTCTCGCACCCATAGTTATAAGTTTGTTAGCTACCAACTCTCCCAAAATCTTTGGTTCAGAAATATCCCAGATGCCTTTTGCCCTCAATATTTCTCCCGAATGCACATTTCCAACCATACCTTGAAGTTTTAACTCTTCTCCATCAATAGAGGCATAGCCTGCGATAGGAACTGAACAGCCACCTTCTAGTGTTGCATTCATGGCTCTTTCAGTCAAAACAGCTGTGGTAGTTTTATTGTCGATTAGTGGATTGATCAGCTTTTTGACGTTTTTGTCATCTTTCCTAATTTCTATTCCTAGAGCTCCTTGGCCAACTGCAGGCAAACAGGTCTGCACATCAATAGTCTTTTTAATCCTGTCTTCAA
>CAJWTP010000036.1 GCA_913047325.1 uncultured Gammaproteobacteria bacterium | reverse complement strand
CAGCATCAATTATTTTCTTTTCGGATATAGAAAGTAAATCTTGCAAAACACAAACGGCAAGGTTTGCGTTATCTCCCTTAATATCAAAGTCAGAGCCTTTGTTTGAGAGCCTAACATCAAGGCTCTTGGATATATTTTCAAGATTGTTGTCAAGTGAGCCACATATATTTGCGAGTTGCTCAGAGCTCGTGATATTGAGAGTGAATTTCATTAACTATATTTTACTGCTTTGTAAAGAAAACAACAATAAGTTATGCTAATTATTGCCTTAATTGATTTAACATATCGTTCATGAGGAGAGTCTTAACTTTGATTAGGTTGTTGTGTTTTTGTCTGCCATTGGTTTGGTCAAGCCCTTCTCTGGCCGGGCTTAATCACTGTGTAGTGCTTTTGTATCATCAGTTTTCTGATACCGGACCTAAATCTACCAGTATTTCGCCATTACTATTTGAAGAACATTTGAAATACTTAGAGACAAATGATTTCCAAGTAATTCCTCTAAAAACCGTCATTGAAAGATTAAAAATGCAATTATCTTTGCCAGATAAATGTGTCAGTTTGACAGCAGATGACGGCTATTTGTCGTTCTATGAAAGAGCATATCCTTTGTTAGTTAAATACAAAACCCCAATGTCAGTTTTTGTTTCCACAGAAGCAATCGACAAGCAATACTCCTCGATCATGTCTTGGGGGCAGCTTCGAGAGATGACTGAACTTGTTGATGTATATAATCATAGCGTCAATCACCAACACTTGATTGATAAAACTGACGAAGAGCTGTTAAATGAAATCACTTCAGCACAACTTAGGTTGAAAAGCGAGTTATCTCAAGACAATAAATTTTTTGCTTATCCGTATGGTGAGTTTGATGAAAAAGCCTACCACCTAATTGAGGAGCTTGGCTATACCGGTTTTGGTCAGCACTCTGGGGCCATCGGAAGTAAGAGCGATTTTATTAACTTGCCAAGATTCCCTATGGCTTCAAGTTATGCAGAAATGGACAGCTTTGTTATGAAAATTAATACTTTGCCGATGCCTGTTAAGAATGAAGAGCCAAAATTTATGGCTATTTCAGGAAATAGTAACCCGGTCCTTAGAATAAACTTTTCTCGATCACTGACAAGTAACGAGAGATACCAATTTGCCTGCTATGTGTCGGGACAAGAAATGCCAGATTTAACTTGGCTCAACTCTGAGAGCGTTATTGTTCAAGCAAAAGAACCATTGCCACAAGGCAGGAGTCGCTACAATTGCACAATGCCTTCGAAAGAAAAAGGACAATATTATTGGTACTCCAAGGTTTGGCTCAGTCCAGCTAATTAGACTAGTTCACCTTTAAGAGAATTGGCGAACCCATCAGTAATTTTGACTGAAACTATCTGACCAATCAGACCTTCGTTGCCGTCAAAGTGAGTGGTACGCATATTTTCTGTTCGACCTGAGAGGGTCTTACCTTTTTTTGAAAAACCTTCAACGAGAACTTTTTGAACGCTACCAACCATTGATTCTGAAATCTCTTCAGTATTCTGATTGAGTTTGTTTTGAACAGTTGCAAGTCTGAGTTTCTTTTCCGTGTCGTCAACATTGTCGGGTAGACTTGCGGCAATAGTGCCAGGACGTTTAGAGTAGATAAAACTGAATGATTTGTCAAAACCCATCTCATCAATAATCTTCAGCGTGTCGTTAAAATCCTCATCTGTTTCACCAGGAAATCCAATAATAAAATCAGAAGATAGGCAAATATCGGGTCGGATTTCTTTTAATCTTCTTATTTTAGATTTATATTCTATAGTGGTGTGGCCACGCTTCATCGAATTAAGTATTTTGTCTGAACCACTCTGAATAGGTAGATGCAAATGCGATACAAGCTCTGGAACCTCAGCATAGGCTTGAATTAAGCGGTCATTAAACTCAACAGGATGAGAGGTTGTATAGCGGATACGTTCAATACCATCTACTTGGGCTACGATAGCAATAAGAAGTGCTAAGTCAGCTAACTCACCGTCATCCATCAGTCCCCGGTATGCGTTAACATTTTGACCTAAAAGATTTACTTCCTTGACACCCTGTTTAGCTAATTCCTCAACTTCATGAATTATATCAACAAATGGTCGAGAAATTTCTTCACCACGAGTATATGGCACTACACAAAAAGTGCAGTACTTACTGCAACCTTCCATCACAGAAACAAAGGCAGATGCACTATCACTGTGCGAGGCTGGCAAGTGATCAAATTTTTCAATTTCCGGAAAAGAAATATCAATGCTTACTTGTTTATTATCAAGAGTCTCATTCAGCATATTTGGCAACCTGTGCAAGGTCTGTGGACCAAAGATTAGGTCAACATATGGAGCCCTTTCTAGAATAAGTTCACCTTCTTGGGAAGCAACACAGCCACCAACCCCGATTACTAGGTTTGGTTTGTTGATTTTTAATTTTTTCCATCGACCTAGTTGATGAAATAACTTTTCTTCAGCTTTTTCGCGAATGGAGCAGGTGTTGATCAGGATAACATCAGCGTCATCAGCGTCATCGGTCAGCTCTAGGTTATGTGAATTTCTTAGTACGTCTGTCATTTTATTAGAGTCGTACTCGTTCATTTGACACCCGAAGGTGCGAATGTGTAATTTAGAGATGCCCATTATTCAGGTTTTTGAATATGCAATGTTTGCGTTGGATACGCTATTTCTGCACCATGCTCGGCAATAATGTTCGCTACATCAAGCAATAGTTTGCCTTTGATTTTTTTAAATTCTGCTCCCTCGGTGACCGTACTGAAAGCCCAAATCACAAAGTCAAGTGAAGAGGCATTGAACAAGTCAAAATACACACGACAAGGTTCTTCGTGATCGATGTGTTCATGGTCAGCCAACAATTTCTCAACCTTCTCAATAATGCTTTGCATTTGTGCAATATCGTCATAACGGATACCGATAACTGAGTGAATCTGACGGTTAGTCATTCTAGAAGGTGTCTCAATGGGAATGGTTGCAAAAATACCGTTGGGGACATAAACAGGGTTTTTGTTGAAGGTACGAATACGAGTCATTCTCCAGCCGATTTTTTCGACTACACCTTCTATACTTTTATCCGTTGTCCGAATCCAATCTCCGGTTGAAAAGGGCTTGTCCATCTGAATCATTAACCCGCCAAAAATATTGGCAAGCATGTCTTTGGCAGCAAAACCTACAACAATACCGCCGACACCACCAAGAGTTAATATGGAGGACACAGAATAACCAAAATATTGTGCGACACCAAGAACGATTGCAAAAACAAAAAGTATCTTGATTAGACGAGTGAACAATCTAATGGAATCTTTATCGACATTACCTTCTTTTTCTAACATAAAGCTTTCAATGCTTGATATTAGTCTGAGTATTCCCCAGGTTAAGATAAAGATAGGAGCAATGTCTATATATTCAACAACTTTGCCAAGGGCTAGAATTTCAGCCTTCAGTTCCTGCAATGAAAAGTATAACCAACCATACCAGATAAGTAATTTTAGGGGTGCCGAGATTGCATTAATGAGGTAGTCATCTATCTGTGTTTTAGTGCCACCAGTGTGTTTTTTTATTTGTTTGAGTATAACGCCTAGTGCAACATGGGCAATAACAGCCAACAACAACAATACGCCGGTCATCTGGATTGGGGTTATATTTTGGAGGAGTTCATTCATAAAGATATTTTAACGGATTAATAGCATCTGAATATTTTTTCATTTCGAAATAGAATGGCTTTTTACCAGTTTTAGCAATCAACTCTCCCTTTTCTACATGGCCGCCCTCACGAACGTAATATTCTTGGTTTTGGGTATAAGTGCTATAGAAACCGTAAGCATGTTTAATGATAATCATCTTGCCAAGACTCTTTAATTTGTCTCCACTATACACAACCGTTCCAGCTCTAACTGCGTAGACATCTTGACCAACTTGGGTATCAAAAGTAAGACCTAGGTGTTTATCTTTTACAGAGAAATCTTTCAGTATTTTGGCTTTAACAGGTTTAACCCAGCTACTAGTATTGTTGTCTGAAGCTATAACTTTTGTTTCGTTTTTATTTTGAGTTGATAACTCAGGATTAGATATGTTAAATGACTTATCAACCACAGTAACTTGTCCAGGGTCATTTGTAAGACAACCAGACAAAAGCAAACACAAGGCTACAATTAAGTTCTTAATATGCATACCATAACCCGAGAATTACAACAAATATCAGTAAGTATCCTAATCTGTCAATGTATTTATTTAACCATGCATCGCACTGCTTGCCAAACTTTCTTACTAGAAAGGCAATTAAAAAATATCTTGCACTGCGCGCTATAAAAGATAGAAAAACGAATGGAAGTAATGGCATAGATAACATGCCAGCACCAATGGTAAAGATTTTGTATGGTAGTGGGCTAAATCCAGCGATTAAGATAATCCAAACTCCATATTTGTTAAACCATTCCTCGGCAACTTGGAGAGATGAGAGTTGATTCATTTTTGCTAGAAATGGCATGATAAGTTCAAGAGCATAAATACCTATATAGAAGCCGACAACAGCCCCTATGACTGAACTGATTGTGCAAAAAATAGCAAAGAAATACGCTTTATTAATGTTTTTCAGTGACATGGATGCCAATAAGAAATCTTGAACTGGATATGGAAATATAAAGGACTCTAAGAAACTTATCACACCCAGCCAGACAATGGCATAGCGACTTGAAGACCATTCGAGTACTTTATTGTAAAGGGCATTGAAAGGTCTCATATTGAGATCGAGATCTATTTTGTATTTATTAGCATTGGAAAACCTAGCCGTTCCCTAGAGTCAAGATAGGCTTTTGCAACTTTTTGACTCATCGACCTTACTCTACGAATAAATCTAGCACGGTCAGTAACGCTGATTGCGTGCCTTGCGTCCAAAAGATTAAACAAATGAGACGCTTTCATTGTTTGCTCGTATGCCGGATATGGCAGCTCTTTTTCAATTAATTTGGAGTTCATAGCTTCGGCTTCATCGAATTGTCTGAACAGTACTTCGGTATCGGCAATTTCAAAATTGTACTTTGATTGCTCAACTTCGTTTTGATGAAAGACGTCGCCATATGTTAGCCCGTCTGTATTCCATTTGAGATCAAAAACACTATCAACACCTTGAAGATACATTGCGAGCCTCTCTAAACCATAGGTTAATTCTCCAGAGATTGGCTTGCATGGCAACCCTCCAATCTGTTGAAAGTAGGTGAATTGACTTATCTCCATACCATTAAGCCAGACCTCCCAGCCAAGTCCCCATGCTCCCAAAGTTGGCGACTCCCAGTTATCTTCTACAAAACGTACGTCATGCACCTTAAGATCGATGCCAATCGCAGATAATGACTCCAGATAGACATCCTGAAATTCGCTAGGTGAGGGTTTTAACAAAACTTGAAATTGATAATAGTGCTGTAACCGATTTGGGTTTTCACCATAACGACCGTCACTAGGGCGACGAGAGGGTTGTACATAAGCTGCTTTCCAAGGTTCTGGGCCGATTGCACGTAGAAATGTAGCGGTATGAAAAGTACCAGCACCCACCTCCATATCAAAAGGCTGAAGAATGGCACAACCTTTTGTAGCCCAAAAATCCTGTAATTTAAGAATCAAGTTTTGGAAAGATTTACTTGTGTCTAATTCTGACAAGGGCATGAAAATAGGCGAAAAAATAATAAAAATTTTACCGCATCGATTGTCATAGTTGAGCCTTTTACTTGCATTAATAAGTCCAAGAAATTAAATAGGCATTGAATCGAGAGGCCAAAAATATAGAAGAGCAGGAATACTAACCAATATTATAACAATTTCAAGTGGCAACCCTAGCTTCCAATAGTCACCAAAACGATAACCCCCCGGACCCATCACGAGAGTATTATTTTGATGCCCAATAGGCGTTAAGAATGCGCAAGATGCGCCAATAGCCACAGCCATTAAGAATGTGTCAGGATTAACGTTCAATGTTTTCGCAATTTCAACACCAATTGGAGCTGCTACAAGAACCGTTGCAACGTTATTTAGAACCGCGCTTAGCAGCATTGTGATAATTAACATAAGGAACAGAATTGTTACAGGTGAGGCGCCATACGATAAATAAATAAGAGTACTCGATAATGTCTCTGCGCCACCACTACTTTGCAATGCCTCGCCAATTGGAATCATAGCGCCAAGGAGTACAATTACGGACCAATTTATTGAACGATAAATATCAATCTTAGGAATAACGTTAGCAGCAATATAGAAAATAACAACCAACGAAAGTGCAACTGGAAGGTCAGCATAACCAAGACTAGAGGCAATGATTGCGATTAAGAATGATGTTATAGCTAGTGATGCCTTTTTGCGTTGCGGAATTTGCAAGTCACGTTTTTCAAGGCCAAGGCATTCCATCCATTTCAATGCGCTTTCTAGGTGTGCGCTATCACCATGTAAAAGCAAAACATCACCAGGTTGAATTTTGGTATTTCTAACTTGGTGAATAATCGATTTTCCGGCCCGTGAAATACCCAAAAGAGAGACCTGTCTAAGTTTCAGAAGGCTTAATTGAGTGGCATTTCTCCCAATGGTTCTAGAAAAAGGCGGGACAACAACTTCCATAAGAGAGGTGTGTTTAAATTCAAAATCTGACTCGGCATCACTAATGTAGTGAGTTTTTGTTTGCTTCATAAATTCATCAATACCTTGAACTGAGCCTTCGAGAATAAGTAAGTCACCCTTATGGATAATAAAATTGCGAATAAAACCTTCACCCTCAAGTCTCTCGTTATCTCTAATTAGCCCCAGAATTGCGACATCTACGCCTTCGCAAATTTCGTCCAAATTTGATAAGTAATTGCCAAGAATCGGAGAATCTTCCGTAACAAGGACATTAGAAACATATTCTCTTATTTCGTCATCAGTTACATCAGAACTTAGATTATCGCTTTTAGGCATCAAACGCCATCCAAAAAGTGCTATAAATATTACCCCAGCAGTAGCGACAACCAAGCCAACTGCAGTAAAGTCAAACATAGAATATGGGGCACCAAGAGCATCTGCTCTATAGGTAGCAATAACAACATTTGAGGCAGTACCGATCATAGTGACCATCCCGCCTAATATTGATGTAAACGCAAGTGCCATAAGGGTTGCAGAGGGTTTTCTTTTGGCTTTTTTGTTTAGCTGTGTGTCCGCTGGCATCAATATCGCTAAGGCAGCTACATTGTTTACAATACTTGAAAGGGCGGCAGAAATACCACCCATCAATGCAATATGAGTTTTAACGCCACTAGTAAGATTTGAAAGGCTTGAAGTGATAAGTTCCACTGCTCCAGAACGGACCAAGCCCCTACTAATAATAAGTACAAGTGCAATAATGACAACGGCAGGGTGACCGAAACCTGAGAAAACGTTTTGGGTAGGAATAACTCCAACTATGGCTCCAGAGATGAGCGCTATAAATGCAACAAGGTCGTATCTAATCCTGCCCCAAATAAATAAAATTAAGGCAGTAGATATTAGTAAAAAAACGATGGATTGATCACTCATATTTGTAAATTAACCTCACCTTTATTTACTAGCTCATTATATAGAATTGATACTAATTATTAGGCAAACTTAATTGTACAAATAACAATAGACCGATATCTAATATAATGAATGGTCAAGTAGTGTGATTGTTACTTATGTTTTAAGGAAGATATGTCATCTGGAAGCAAAAAAATTGTTGTTGTGGGGATAATTAGTAATGCATTGGTAACAATTATTAAGTTTATTTCTGCATTTGTAGTTTCATCAGCATCAATGATGAATGAAGCAATTCACTCAATGATGGATACACTTAACCAGGTCTTTTTACTGTTTGGTCTAATAGCAGGTGAAAAACAGCCCGATCAAGATTATGCGTTTGGTCACCATCAGAAAAAATTCATTTGGAATTTATGGTCTGCTATTGGCCTTTTCTCAATTGGCTCTGGGCTAGGTCTTTATCATGCCTATCACTCATACATTACTATGGGAGACGGGGCAGCCAAAGTCTCTTCTATTAATATATTTAGTATTGATATTAGCGGAATAACGTTGGCTTTTGTTGTTTTGGTTGTTTCTTTCTTTATTGAAGGCAATGCCTGGAGAGTTGCATTTAAAGAATATAGGCAAAGAACTGAGAATGTTGAAACTTCCTTGTTGCAATATGTTTCAGAGGCCAAAGATCCGACACTTGTCGCTATGATTCTTGAAGACAGTATCGCTATGTTTGGTATTTTTCTCGCCATAATTGGTATAACGCTTTCCTATCTGAGTAGCAATCCTTTTTGGGATATATTGTTCTCTTCATTGATAGCTATATTGCTTGGGGTTGCGGCAGTATTTTTAGGTCGGGTGAATATGATTTATTTGTCTGATGTCCGTCACCAAGAGATTGAAAATAATTTCATCAAGATTTGTTCCGAACACGCTGAAGTTGAGTTGTGTCATGATGTTAAGTCGATTGTGATGGATGAAAACAATATTATTCTTGTGGCTGAATTAGAAGTTAGAGAAGAGGCTTTGTTAGATAACATTAAGGTAGATATAGAGCAAGAAAAATTAAATATTGCAGAAGATGATATGATGCGTGATGAAAAGTCAGCAGTTTTTGCTACAGTTCGTCGGATTGACCATATTATTGAAAATATAACAAAACAACTACAAGAAAAATATCCACAGGTTCAATCTGTGACAATAGAAGTTGGTATTTATCAGAATTGATTAAAATGCGGGAAAATCCCGCATTTATGTTTCAAAGGAATGACTAATATTTATAAGCGTCTGGTTTAAATGGCCCATCTACTGGGGTGTTAATATATTTTGCCTGAGCGCCTGTCATTCTTGTTAATACACCTCCAAAGCCACCAACCATACCTGCAGCGACCTCCTCATCAAGCTTCTTAGGTAGTAATTCTACAGTAATGTTAGCCAACTTTTGATCTTCAGGAAGGTCTGCAAACTTTTGTTCAAAAAGATACATTTGGGCCAAAACTTGGTTTGCGAAAGAGCCATCCATAACGCGAGAAGGGTGACCCGTAGCATTACCTAAATTTACTAGACGACCTTCAGATAAAAGAATCAAATAATCACTTTTATCAGAAGATCTAAAGACTCTATGAACCTGTGGCTTAACTTCGTCCCACTGCCAGTTATCTCGCATATATTTTGTGTCAATCTCATTATCGAAATGACCAATATTACAGACCACAGACCCAGCCTTAAGAGTTTCCAACATGGCTGAGTCGCACACATTTATATTGCCGGTGGCCGTAACTACCAAGTCAGTAGTAGATAATAATTCTTTGTTAATGCCATCTTTTGATTCAGTATTAATGCCGTCGTTATATGGTGAAACTACTTCAAAACCGTCCATGCATGCTTGCATGGCACAGATAGGGTCGATTTCACTTACCTTGACTATCATGCCTTCTTGACGCAGAGATTGTGATGACCCTTTGCCAACATCACCGTAGCCGATTACTAGTGCTTTTTTACCCGCCATTAGAATATCGGTTCCACGTTTAATAGCATCATTTAATGAGTGTCTGCAGCCATACTTGTTATCATTTTTTGATTTAGTTACAGCGTCATTGACATTGATTGCTGGGGCTTTTAGTTCACCAGTATCAATCATCTCTAGTAAACGGTGAACGCCGGTTGTCGTTTCTTCACTAATGCCATGAATTTTGTCAAGCATTGCGGGGTACTTTTCATGTAGCATTTGCGTCAAATCTCCGCCATCATCAAGCACCATGTTGGCATCCCAAGGTTTGTTGTTTTGAAGGATAGTCTGCTCTATACACCATAAAAACTCTTCCTCAGTTTCGCCTTTCCAGGCAAATACCGGTATCTCTTTCGCTGCCATTGCGGCGGCGGCATGGTCTTGGGTTGAAAAAATATTACAAGATGACCAACGAATCTGTGCACCAAGGGCAACTAGGGTTTCCATAAGAACGGCAGTCTGGATGGTCATATGAATACAGCCTAGTATTTTTGCGCCCTTTAATGGTTTTTGACCGCTGTACTTTGAGCGAAGTGCCATCAAGGTAGGCATTTCCGACTCTGCTAGCTCAATCTCTTTACGACCATAGTCAGCTAAACCAATATCAGCAACCTTGTAGTCGTTACTATTAATAGTTGAATTGCTCATTATCTTTCCTCTAAATTGAAAAAAATGAGCGTCGTTTTGATTGCCAAGCCTGCTGGGTAGATTCCAATGCAACGCTCCTTGGCAAGATGACAATTATACCAAAATCAACCTAAAAAATCTACTTTAGAAGATTAGTGCGGTCGGTCTTTTCCCAGCTAATTGAGTCCTCAGTCCTGCCAAAATGACCATAACTGGCAGTTTGTTGATAAATTGGTCGTTTTAGATCCAACATAGCAATCAGTCCTTTAGGGCGTAAATCGAAATGCTCTCTAATTAACTTAACTATTTCTTGGTTTGAAATCTTTCCAGTACCAAAGGTATCAACACTAATGCTTGTTGGTTCTGCAACACCGATCGCATAAGAAACTTGTATCTCACAACGATCTGCAAGGCCAGCTGCAACAATATTTTTTGCAACATAACGTGTTGCATAGGCGGCGCTTCGATCAACCTTCGAAGGGTCTTTTCCAGAGAATGCTCCACCGCCATGACGAGCCATGCCACCATAAGTATCTACAATAATCTTTCTACCTGTAAGACCGGCATCACCAACAGGTCCGCCAATTTCGAAGTTACCAGTTGGGTTAATATGATATTGCGTATTGTTTGTTAGCCATTTTTCTGGCAGTATCGGCTTAATAATCTCTTCTAGGACTGCCTCTCTAAGGTCTGAGAGTGCGATACCTCCATCATGCTGAGTGGAAAGCACTACAGCATCAATACCAACAATATTATTACCTTCATAAACACAAGAGACTTGGGACTTAGCATCAGGCCTTAGCCATTTAGACCCGTTTAATTGTAATTCAGCTTGACGTCTGACAAGTTGATGGGCTAGCATAATTGGTGCTGGCATGAGTTCATCAGTTGAATTTTCTGCGTAACCAAACATTAATCCTTGGTCACCAGCACCTTGCTCGCGACTTCCGCTCTCGTCTACACCTTGGGCAATATCTTGTGATTGTTTACCAAGTAAATTATTGATTGAACATGTGTTTCCATTAAAACCGTAATCCTCGTTGTCATACCCAATATCGATAATTGTTTTACGAATAACACTTTCGTAATCAATATCGGCACTTGTAGTAATCTCGCCAGCCAAAACTACCTGGTTATCTTTAACCAAAGTTTCGACTGCAACTCGTGAGTTTTTGTCTTGTGAAAGGGCGGCATCAAGTATGGCATCAGAGATTTGATCACAAACCTTGTCTGGGTGACCGGCGGAAACGGATTCGGAAGTAAATATCATGGTATAGTCCTCAAAATTAAAAAAACCTGTCTAAAGCAGGTTTTTTTCGGATAACACCAGCTTTAGCTTGTTTTAGTCGCCTTTATGCGACAACGCTAGCAATCGAAACAAATCAGCGTTAGATTATTATAACTTTTATTCTTACAAAGTCAAAGCTTATTCTAAACTAATTTTTAACGCTATAGCGCTTACAAATGGTGATGTCATTAAGCTAATTAAAAGAATGGTTGCTAAAAAGTAGAGCTGACCGCTAATGGAAAGGTCAAATTGTGCTTGTGATACTGCGCTTGTGGCAAAAATCAAAATAGGTATGTATAGCGGGAGTGTTAATAAAGATAACAACATTCCAGAATTCTTAACACCAACAATAAGTGAAGCTCCAATAGCTCCTATTAGACTTAAACTTGGTGTGGCCAATAAAAGAGTCAACATTAATATATATATACTATCAATATCTAAGAAAAGGGCCATTCCCATTAGTGGTGATAGCAGGATTATTGGTAGGCCAGTTAGAAGCCAGTGTGCAGTTATCTTTGCCAACAACATAAGAGATAGAGAGTAGGGTGAAATAACCATCTGTTCAAGTACGCCATTGTCGTAGTCATAATGAAAGAGGGCGTTAAGAGAGAGCAAAACCGATAGCATGCATGTTACCCAGATTACTCCTGGTCCGATATTTGATAGTGTATGTGTCTCAGGACTAATTGCCAAGGGAAACAAGGAAATTGCAATAACAAAAAACAGTAAAGGGTTGAGGAAGCTTGAAGGGTTTCTCAGAGCCATTTTTAAATCTCTTACCAAAGTTTTTTTATAAATTTTCACAGTGCGAGCGTCCTAAGGTTTGGTAATTTAGAATCTTGGTGGGTTGTTAGAATGCAAAGTCCACCATTTTCACAGTGCGTGGTGATTTGATTTTCAAGAGATTTAATACCATCAGCATCGAGCGCAGTAAAAGGTTCATCAAGTAACCAAATCTTAGCTTGAGTGACAAATAGAGCTGCTAGAACCACTCTTCTTTTCTGCCCGGCAGAAAGGTTTGCGGCATATTCATATTTGTAGTTTTTTAACCCAATATTTGCAAGTGCATCATCAACAAGTCGGCCTGTATTGTTGCCATTTAGTTGTGTGAGGTAGTCAAGATTTTCCTTGCAATGCAACTCTGGGCTGAGGGCTGGCAGATGACCCAGATAAAAAATATCAGATTGGTATGCTATAGAACCAGTAGGATTATTATTAAAAGTTACATTACCAGATTCCCCGGGACTAATTCCGGCGAGTATTTTTAATAGAGATGTTTTGCCAGAACCGTTCGCGCCAGAAATTCTGAGAATCTCACCCGGACTTAGTTCGAAAGACAGATTATCGAAGAGCTCATTGTAACCCCTTTGACAACTCAAATCATTAACGATTAATCTCGACATAACATTATTTTAGTAGATTAACTTCTTTTAGGCGATAAAAGATAATTGAGGCAAGGTAGGAGGAAATTGGTTTTTAATCTTTAATTATTCGCTATTGGCTAGTTCATCTAAACCGCTACTATCAATTTCAGCTAAATAGTTTCCTGAAAAGATTAATGTTAATCGATAATGAGCTAACTTTTCACCATCTATTGATGAGTGATGGATGTAGTCCCATTGGTCTTGATGGAATGGATCATTTATACTTGGAGTGCCTATTAAATTTATAACGGTATCCTTTGACATACCAATTGTTAGTTTTTTGACAGCATCAATTTCGAGAACTGAGCCTTGAGAAATAGTTGGTTTATATAAATCAATTTCTGGCATTGAAAAATCTAACCAGCTCGGCATTTTAATTTCAGGTAGTTCAGGCATTTTTGTTACACTATCAGAACAGCCACTCAATAGAACAAAAACGAGTGCAATAAAAGTTAGTTGTTTCATGTATTCTCAAACGATTAAAATAATCTTAGGATTTTACCTTAAGGATTTTTCATGGACGCTGAAGATTTAAAAACCGCCGGCTTAAAAGTTACCTTACCAAGACTTAAAATTCTAGAAGTGCTAGAGATGTCTCCTAACCATCATCTCAGTGCAGAAGATATATACAGAGCTCTCATTGAGCAAAATGAGGAGATTGGCGTTGCAACAATTTATCGGGTTTTATCTCAGTTCGAAGAATCTGGAATTGTGCATAAACTAAATTTTGAAGATAATCAAGCTGTTTATGAGCTTTGTGGTGTAGATCACCACGATCATCTTGTTTGTGTTAAATGTGACACAATAATTGAATTTCAAGATGACGTAATAGAGGAGCATCAGCTCCAAATTGCAAAAAAATATGGCTTCCAACTTACGGACCATTCACTCTACCTTTATGGTCTTTGTGTCAATTGTAGAAGTGATTTTTAAAATATCTCCTCTTAATAATTATTGAATGTGGAAGATTTTATTACCAGGGCGCTAATTGCATCTCTGGCAGTTTCTGTAATTGCTGGGTCATTAGGATGTTTTGTAATTTGGAAACGGTTATCTTACTTTTCTGATTCAATCTCTCATAGTGCACTTTTAGGTGTGGGATTGGGAATTATTAGCGGTCTTGGGATAAATTTTGGATTGATTATTGTGGGCGCTATTTTTGCAGCTTTAGTCGTTGCTTTGCAGCAAAAAGATTTACTATCGAATGATGCTATTCTGGGTATTTTCTCCCATATAGCTCTCTCTATTGGTATTGTTGTGCTGGGTTTTGTTGGTGATTCGAACACAGATTATTTTGCTTACTTGTTTGGTGATATTCTCTCCATTACAAGCAATGATATATATTGGATCTTTACAGTTATGGTAATTGTTTTAGCGTTACTTATTATGAATTGGAAGAAATTACTGCTTTTGACACTAAATGAGGAATTGGCAACTGCAGAAGGTTTGAACAAAATCTTCTACGAGCTTTTATTTATGTTTCTAATCGCTTTAGCAGTTTCTGTGTCTGTTCGTATTGTTGGCGTGTTATTGATTACATCATTACTCATCATGCCTCCAGCTATTGCAAGAGCTTTTTCAAGATCACCATTAACTATGATTTTTGGTTCAGTTGCTGTTTCTATTATAACTGTGTTGCTTGGTCTTTATGCATCCATTGAGTTTGATGTTGCCACAGGTCCTGCGATAGTGATTACTCTGGGAATTTTCTTTTTTGGCTCTCAGTTGATGCCAAAAATTGAATAGTTAGAGTGTTTCACTTAGTTCGGTTAGTTGGTTTGTCTGATGTTCGACAATTAATGGCTCAATGATTGAATCGAGTTCACCCTCCATAATCTCATTTAATTTATAGAGTGTTAAGTTGATACGATGGTCAGTAATCCTACTTTGCGGATAATTGTAGGTGCGAATTCTTTGCGAGCGGTCACCACTGCCAACAAGCTCTTTGCGATGGGAGGCTTGTTGTTCTTGTTGTTCTCTTTGCTGCGAATCAAGAATTCTTGAAGCTAACACTGAAAGGGCTTGTGCCTTGTTCTTGTGTTGTGAGCGACCATCTTGGCATTCAACAACTGTCCCTGTGGGAATGTGGGTAACCCTAACTGCAGAGTCAGTCTTATTGACGTGCTGGCCTCCAGCGCCAGAAGCTCTAAAAGTGTCAATTCTGACATCGTTCATATTTATGTCAACTTCTTCGATATTTAAAGCTTCTGGCATCACAGCAACAGTGCATGCTGAGGTATGAACACGACCCTGTGATTCTGTTTCTGGTACCCTCTGGACACGGTGAGCGCCAGACTCAAATTTAAGTTTTGAATAAACATTTGTGCCGCTTATACGGGCAATAATTTCTTTAAATCCGCCATGCTCCCCAGGATTTGAACTCATAACTTCTATTTGCCATTTGTATTTTTCTATAAAGCGAGTATACATCCTGTAAAGGTCACCTGAAAATATACTAGCTTCGTCTCCACCAGTGCCTGCACGTATTTCAATAATAATATCACGCGAATCGTTCGGGTCTTTTGGTAAGAGAGATTTTTTTATTTCTAATTCTAGTTTTTCTAGATTTTTCCGAGCCAGAGCAATTTCTTCTTCAGCCATCTCCCTTAGGTCCAGATCGCTTTCCTTCAGCATTTTTTCTGCGGAAAAAATGTCATTCTGCGTTGATAAGTATTGAGTGTATAGCTCTTCAATTGGACTCAGCTGTGCATGCTCAATTGAAAGTTCTCTAAATTTATTTTGATCAGATGCAACTGCTTGGTCAGATAATAGCGCATTTATTTCTTCAAGGCGCATTGATAGCTGTTCAAGTTTAGCAAGAATTGAGTCGTTCATGAATTGCTTATATTAATAGTTTTTTTAGATTCACTGGGTACACAAGCTTTGCATTGAACTAAGTTTATATTTGCTGTTTTTTTGATATTTTGAAAAGGCGCATGTAGTAATTTGTTCGTTAGTTGGTCAGCCAGTTCTTTGACAACCGCATCCGCATTAACACCAGAGTCCAACTTCTTCATAGCGCTATTTACAGCGTCATCTTTTGCTTGATTTGCTTGTTTGCTGTATTCTTTAATTATAGTTTCATTAGGAATGCTATCTAGCCAGGTTCTAAATTCTATATTTTCTTCCTTAATAATTTTTTCAGCGAGAATTTTTTCTTGCTTTCTGTTTTCTATATTGCTTTCGATGACTTGTTGTAGGTCGTCAACAGTGTAGAGAAAGATATCTTCTAGTTGATCAGATTCTGGCTCGATGTCCCTTGGAATAGCTAAATCAATTAATAGCATTGGTTGATGTTTTCTCTGAACAAGGACGGTTTCGATGAGGCCTTTGCCGATAATTGGGACCGGCGCAGCAGTAGAAGATATGACAATATCCGCCAGGTGAAGATATTCAGATAACTGCTTTAGATTGATTGTTTCAGCATCATATCTAATTGCAATATCGTGTGTGTTTTCTATTGTTCTATTGGCAATAATCATGCGCTTAACGCCTTTTTGATGAAGGTGTTGAGCGCTTAATTCTATCATTTCGCCTGCTCCAATTAGGAGCACGGTTTGATTGGACAAATTTGTAAAAATCTTTTCACTCAACTTAACCGCACAATATGCCACTGAAACCGGCGAGGCTCCTATTTTAGTTTCAGTCCTAACTTTTTTTGCGGTTGCAAAAGCGTGTTGGAATAATTTTTCTAAGGTTTTGTCAAGAGCATTATGTTCTTTAGAAAACTGATAAGCTTCTTTAAGTTGACCAAAAATTTGAGGTTCTCCTAGCACAAGGGAATCTAGGCCAGCAGCAACACTGCATATATGCTCAATAGCTTTATCGCCTTCAAAATAGCTTATATATTGCAATAATGAAGCATACTCAATACCGTGAGTTGATGCCAAGAATTGCGATAAAATTTCACGACTATCTTCAATGTCACTATTTACGTAGATTTCTGAGCGATTGCAAGTTGAGAATACCACACAAGCCTTAATCCCAGTAGTTGACTTGAGTGTCTCAATAGCAGGTGCGAGTTGGTTTTGAGCAAAAGCTACTTTTTCTCTTATTGCTACGGTTGCAAGCTGGTGATTGACGCTTAGTGCTGCAATATATGACATGCAATATATAGGCTGTTAATTCAAGCACTTGATTATACAGTGCCAAGGTTATTTTGACCTAATGATAAGTCCTTGTTTAATTTGTTATAGGTTGTATTCAATGTTTTGGTTCGACACTAAGTTGTAAGTTACAATAGTTTGTAAAGCAGATAATTTGAAACAATGGAAATAAAACAGTTTGAAATCAAACTAAAAGCTAAAGAAAGGGGCTTTCATTTAGTCACTGAGGAAGTGTTTAGACAAATCCCTGAGTTGACGAGCGCTAGGGTAGGTTTGCTTCATTTATTTATTCAGCACTCTAGTGCATCACTGTTTATTAACGAGTATGCCGATCCAAGCGTAAGAAGTGATTTGGAAGAATTCTACTCAGAACTTTGCAACAATAAAGTTTACTATACCCATACCGCTGAAGGCCCTGATGATATGCCTTCACATGTTAAAGCTTCAATTCTTGGAGCTGGTATTTCAATTCCAATTACTTCTTGCCGTCCAAACTTTGGGACTTGGCAAGGAATTATTTTAGGAGAACATCGTATACATGCTGGCTCCAGAAAAATAGTTGCAACACTTATTTATGATTAAACTGCTAAAAACTTAAGATTGACTGGTTTATTTCAACAAAGAAAAAAAATATTCAATTTGGACCATGTTATATTTTAATCTTGTTGGCATTCAAATAAAAACATACAATCTACATTAAAAACTCTTGCTATTGGTCTAAAATAAAGTGCATCACATAAACAACAGTTCCTTTTATGATTGAAGAAGATCGCCTAATTGGTGGTGAAAGTCAAAGTAATGAGGATTTGAAAATTTCTTCAGTCAGGCCAACCTCTTTTAATGAATATATAGGTCAAGACGATGTCAAACTACAGATGTCGTTATTCATTGACGCTGCAAAGTCACGTAAAGATGTGTTGGACCATTGCTTGATTTATGGGCCCCCCGGACTAGGTAAAACTACACTCGCCAATGTTATTGCAAAACAAATGCATGCAGGTTTAAAACAAACAGCTGGTCCTGTGCTGGAGCGTTCTGGTGATCTTGCTGCTATTCTTACAAAACTTGAACCCTATGATATTCTCTTTATTGATGAAATTCATAGACTTAATCCTGTTGTAGAGGAAATACTTTATCCTGCTTTGGAGGATTTTAAGTTAGATATACTTATTGGCGAGGGAGTTGCGGCACACTCTGTACAGCTAGATTTGCCACCTTTTACCTTGATTGGCGCAACGACACGTGCTGGCATGTTAACTTCTCCTCTGAGGGACAGGTTTGGTATAGTTCAGAGGCTGGCTTTTTATCAGTGCAAAGATTTGCAAAAAATTATTGAACGTTCAGCTTCTATTCTTGATATACAAATAGAAAAAAAGGGTGCAAAGGAAATTGCTAAACGCTCTAGAGGGACACCAAGGATTGCTAACAGACTTCTCCGTCGGGTTAGAGACTTTGCTGAAGTTAAAGGCAATAGCATTATTAACGAAAATATTGCTCAAGAAGCGCTAAACACTTTAAAGGTTGACAGTGCAGGTCTTGAACAACTTGATAGGGACTATTTAAGTCTAATCATCAATAAGTTTTCTGCTGGCCCAGTTGGACTTGATACGCTCTCAACTGCTCTTAGTGAGGAGCGTTTAACTTTAGAAGATATGGTTGAGCCTTTTCTCCTCCAACAGGGATTTATTATGCGTACACCTCGTGGACGTATCGCAACGGATCTAGCCTTTTCTCACTTAGGAGTTGTACGGCATAACAAGACGCAAGATTTATATAGGAAATGAATAAGATAGATGTCAGAGTTTATTACGAAGATACAGACGCTGGAGGAGTAGTTTACTACGCCAATTATTTAAAATATATTGAACGTGGTCGCACTGAATTTTTGCGTGAATTGGGTTTCGATCAAAATGAACTAATTGCTCAAGATAGCGTTTTATTTATAGTACGTTCAATTGAAGCAAATTATTTATCGCCAGCATTTTTTAATGACTTAATTGAAGTGCAAACTAAAATTCATTCCATAAGTCACGCGAGTTTAGTTTTTTCTCAGAAAATAATGAGTATAGAAAAAAATACGGTATTATTTAATGCCAAAGTTAAGGTAGTTTCTGTCCTTAATGATAATTTTAAGCCTTGTGGTCTTCCACCGGCTATCTTGGAGAAACTAAATGGAAGAAAATAGTTTATCAATCATCAGTTTAATATTTAGTGCAGGTATCGTTGTCCAAATAGTAATGATTGTTTTGGTGATGATGTCTATCTATTCTTGGACGGTTATTATGTCTAAGAAAAAAGTATTGATTGACGCAACAAGCGATATTAATAATTTTCATCAACGCTTTGAGGGTGAAGTTGTACTCTCTAGAATATATAAAGATCTCCCGCCTCTTGTATCAGACAGAACTGCGATGGAGGATATTTTTGGCTCAGGTTACCAAGAATTTACTCATAC
>CAJWTP010000035.1 GCA_913047325.1 uncultured Gammaproteobacteria bacterium | reverse complement strand
CCACTAAATAGATAGGTAATCGCTTCAAAGCCTCGATGTGGGTGGGTGTCAAAGCCTTGCCCTTGCTCCACAGCGAAGTGGTCGAATAGCACAAAGGGGTCATGGTTCATCCGCCCGCCGGTAACAGGGAAAAGACGCTTGACGACAACCCCCTGTCCTTCCATCATCTTTTTGGAATCTAGTATTTCAAGCATTGTTGATCTATGAAGAGACGCCGTATTGATCTCTATAGAGTTCTATACGGCTGATTAAATCTGCATCATTGCCAGCTTTTAGATAGTCAACAATATGAGACAAACTGATAATACTGAGAACCGATATAGCAAAATTTTGCTCCACCTCCTGGATAGCAGAAAGTTTTCCCTTTCCTCTTTCCTGACGGTCAAGCGCAACAATCACTCCCTTGGCATTGGCGCCATGAGCGGCAATAATGTCTTGCGCTTCACCGATCGCAGTGCCGGCGGTTATAACATCATCAATAATTAATATGTCGCCTTCCAGGGCGTGGCCAACAATATTGCCGCCCTCGCCGTGGTCTTTGACCTCTTTGCGATTAAAACAATAGGGAACAGAGCTATTGTAGCAATCGTTTAGTGCGATAGCCGTTGCTGCCGCCAAGGGTATACCTTTATAGGCGGGACCAAACAGGACATCAAATCTTATCCCGCTGGCTTCAATCGCATGGGCATAAAACCTACCAAGTTGTGACAGATGGCTGCCCTGATTAAACAATCCCGCATTAAAAAAATAGGGACTGACACGGCCAGATTTGAGGGTAAATTCACCAAACTTCAAGGCGCCGGTCTGCAACATAAAATCTACAAAATCCTGTTGATACTGTTCCATTGAATATTCCTAAGCCATTAAAATAATTGCAATGAGAATTATAACAATTAATGTCAATGGAATTCGTGCGGCTGAGAGAAAAGGTTTTTTCAGTTGGCTCGGAAAACAAAAAGCTGACGTCGTTTGCCTCCAAGAAATAAAAGCTCAAGAAGACCAGCTAGATGAAAGATTCTACCCTAAAGGAATGCATACCTTTTATCATAGCGCTGAACGTAAAGGCTATAGCGGCACTGCAATCTATTGTAAATCAAAGCCTGACCACATAATTACCAGTCCTTGGGACGACATCAATGTAGAGGGGCGCTTTATTCAGGCAGATTTTGGCGATTTAAGTGTGGCCTCTATCTATCTCCCCTCCGGCTCCTCCAAGGAAGAAAGGCAGGCCTTCAAGATGGAATTTATTTGCAGTCGCTTGCTGCCGTACTTGCAAGAATTGCAATCAGACGGAAGGCGCTACATTTTTTGTGGTGACTGGAATATTGCCCACAGGAAAATTGACCTGAAGAACTGGCGCTCCAACCAGAAAAATTCCGGCTTCCTTCCTGAAGAGAGAGCGTGGCTTGATAAGCTTTATGATGAAGTACGATATATAGACGCTTTCAGAGAAATAAACCACCAAGAATACCAGTACACCTGGTGGTCGAACAGAGGACAGGCCTGGCTAAACAATACCGGTTGGCGTCTTGATTACCAAGTTGTTAGCGCCAATCTAGCGGGTTGCGCAAAAAGTTGTGAAATCTATAAAGAAACGCGTTTTTCCGACCACTCGCCCTTGATCATGGACTACAAGCTGTGAGCGAAACAAGGCCATTGCGCAAAATCCAAAGTTTTGTGAGGCGCTCGGGTAGACTATCCAAAGCGCAAAGCATCGGTCTCAACGAATTGTGGCCAATATACGGAGTTAACCTCACCAACAAAGCGATCAGCCTTGATGAGCTATTCAATAAACCTCAGAATGTGACACTGGAGGTGGGATTTGGAAATGGCGACAGCTTACTTGAGATGGCCCTCCAGCAACCGCAAAACAATTTTCTGGGGATAGAAGTCTATGAAGCTGGCATCGGAAGACTGATCAATGAAGCCAACAAAAAACGGCTAAGCAATCTTAAGATCATCAAGGGTGATGCTGTAGAGATACTGGAAAACAATATTGAAGACAACAGCATTTCATGCTTGCAGTTATTTTTTCCTGATCCATGGCATAAAAAGAAGCATCATAAGCGTAGAATAATACAAACAAGCTTCCTGGATATCCTAAAAAATAAACTGAAGAATGGCGGTATTGTGCATATAGCGACCGACTGGGAGAACTATGCCGAGCATATAATGGAAACCATGGAAAAGCATCCGGACTTTAAAAACACCGCAGGTGACCATATATATTCACCTAGACCCAAACATCGACCATTGACTAAGTTTGAAAATCGGGGACAGAATCTTGGACACGGTGTCTGGGATATTATTTTTACTAATTCCAAAGGGGGTTAAATGTTATTTTTTATTTTTGTGGCGATGACTCTTCTTGAAATTATGGTTCTAATGACCGTAAGTGATGCTATTGGCAATTGGGAAACTGTGCTACTGGTTATTTTGACTGCACTGATTGGCTCGACCCTGTTAAGGCAGCAAGGCTGGTCAACGCTAGCGAAAGCTCAGCAGAGCATAGCTGAAGACAAAACACCCGCAAGAGAGATGCTAGAGGGTGTCGTTATTCTTGTTGCGGGTGTTTTACTAATAACGCCAGGATTTATAACTGACGGTATCGGCTTGTTAGGGCTAATGCCATGGTCGAGGTCATATTTTATTAACCATATTTTTGAAAAAAATGCAGAGCGCGTGTTCAGTCGGCAGTCGGTTTTTATCCACAGAAACAGGAGCACTGAAACAAAGAACTCGATTAATGATGAACCTATTGAGGGTGAATTTTGGGAAGACAATAACTCCGACTAATTAATACTAATTCAATGTAGCCCTTGATCCATGCAAAATAGAGACTCCCTCGACGAATGGCTAAGATGGCAAGAAAACCTGATGGAAGAAACCATTCTTCTGGGCCTAGAAAGAGTTCAAAAAGTATATCAACGCCTTTTCCCTAACGGCGTCCCTTTTTTCGTTGTCACTGTCGGTGGCACTAATGGAAAAGGCTCCACCATCTCATTTATTGAGGGTATCTATAGAGACTCAGAATACAAAATCGGTTGTTCCACCTCCCCTCATCTCATCAAATACAATGAACGCTACGCTATCGACGGAAAGATCGTAGACGATGCAACTATAGTCAGGGCGTTTGAAGCTATCGAGAGAAAAAGGGAAGGCATTTCTCTCACCTACTTTGAATTTTCGACCTTGGCGGCATTGTTAATATTTGCCGAAGCCAGCATTGATATAGCTATCCTCGAGGTAGGTCTTGGAGGTCGCCTTGACTCGGTTAATGTGGTTGATTGCGATATTGCCGTCATCACCAATATTGATATCGACCATACCGACTACCTTGGCAACACGAGGGAATCTATCGGACTCGAAAAAGCCGGCATTATGCGCAAAAATAAGAGTTGTTTTTGTGCCGACCAGGATCCACCGAAAAGTTTGCTGGCTTATGCCGATGAGATTGGCGCCAACCTTGCCTTTGTCAGAGAACCATATGGTGGCGAGATAGGATTGAAGGGGGATCATCAAAAAATAAATGCGGCCCTTGCAATCAAGGTTGTAGAACAGCTGAACGGTCAATTTCCAGTTTCCTCTGAGATGATTAAAGCTGGAGCCAGAAAGGCACAGATAGCGGCACGATTCCAACAAATCGAGTCAGGCAACAAAACCGTTATTCTCGATGTCGCTCATAACTCCGCTGCAGTCAAAACTCTGGTAAAAATGCTAGAAAAAAACGCCATGCCGACAGTTGCAATCTTCTCCGCTTTGGCCGACAAGGACATAGACGATATGATTCGGCTCGCATCAAAAACCATAATGCACTGGTTTTTGGTGCCGATTTCTTCTGAGCGAGCTCTCCAGACGGATGATCTAAAAAATATATTTGACAGCTCTCAAGCAACGACAGTTTGCAGTGACATGAAAAGCGCAATTAACCAGGCGCTTTTGCATAATAATTCCTCGAGAGTGGTGATTTTTGGCTCTTTTTATACGGTCACCGATGCGATGGTCATACTGCAAGACAACTAAACGTTATTTGTTTGCAGTAGAGCATCTCTCTGACATATAATCTATTGTAAAATTGCGTTATCAAATAAGGACGCCATGGGTAATTTTGTTGACAATCTCTGGAACGCAATCAGTGCGCTAGCTTGGTCAGATTGGTTCACCCTTATTATCCTAATAAGTTTTATTGTAAGAGGTTTTATTCAGGGCCTAGCAAGGGAAATTATTAGCTTGTTTTTCGTTATCCTGGCTATCATTCTTGCGTGGCTTTATTATGAAGGTTTTGCGAACGCCTTTTTTGAGAGCTGGCTTAGCACTGAAGCAGGTTCGGCTTACGCTAGTGCATTTGGAATTATCTTTGTCGGCACTTGGTTTGCCAAGAAGGGTCTCTATAGATTGACAGCAATCTCCTCAGAAGTGAAAAACCCTTGCGATCTTAATTGCTATTTCGCCGTCGCTGTGCTTGTTGCTCTGATCGCTTTTTTGAGTTGCCAATACCTAGAAAGTATGTCGCAGCTTAAGACCATGCAAGCGCTTGTTAATAGTGACTCTTTGCGCAACTTCCTATCGTTCGCAATTGTTTTTGCCGCAATGCTCGCTTTTTCCTTGGCGCTAGCAAAAATGCTTAATATAACTATCGATAACAAAAAACCTTGTTTGTTGGGGCCTATTTTTGAGAAAATACTTAAAGGTTTGCATGTGCTAGATGTTTTCCTTAATGCTCGTAATGTTGGCGGACTGAAAAACCAATTTATTGGCTCAATTGTTGGTTTGTTCAAAGGCGGAATTTTTGTTTTGATTATCGTACTTGTACTACAAAACCTGAACTGGGTAACTCAAAACCATGCCTGGGTTGAGACTACCGGCACACTGAGGACTTTTCAGGACTGGGGAGTCGATATCAAACCTTTTTTATCGAAACACTTATTATTTATAGATCTCGAGCCAGGCGACGTTCTTATTATTGAAAGCGATATAAAAACAGAGGGATAAATTATGTGCGGTATTGTTGGAATACTATCTACAACAAAAAAAGATGTCGGGGTTTATATTTATGACGCTCTAAGCATCATCCAGCATCGTGGTCAAGATGCAGCGGGTATTACAACAGCCAGCAAGGGTAGATTCTATATGCGAAAAGGTAATGGCCTCGTACGTAATGTATTTAGAACCAGGCATATGACTCAACTGATTGGCGATATGGGTATTGGACATATCAGATATCCAACTGCTGGAAGTTCGTCCTGTGCTGAAGCGCAACCCTTTTATGTCAACTCCCCCTACGGTATTGCCTTTGCACATAATGGCAATTTGACTAACGCTGAGGCACTAGCAAAAGAACTGTTTGAGCAAGACCTGAGGCATACAAACACCAACTCAGATTCAGAAATTCTTCTCAATGTATTGGCCAGTGAGATAGCGAAAGAGCAAAAACACCGTATCAATGAGATTGACATATTCAAGGCGGTTACAAAACTCCATCAGCGCGTCAAGGGGGCATATGCAGCAATTGGCATGGTGCCAGGTTATGGAATCTTTGGTTTTCGTGACCCTCACGGAATCAGACCCCTTATCCTCGGCGAGAGAATAACCGACAAGGGCACCAAATATATGATTGCTTCGGAAAGTGTCGCTCTAACCGCTCTCGGTTACAAGGTTAAACGCAATGTCAAACCTGGCGAAGCTGTGGTCATTGACCGTAAAGGGAATGTTCATGCCCATCAATGCTCTGAAAAATCTGAACTCAACCCCTGTATCTTTGAATTTGTATATTTTGCTCGACCGGACTCTATCATTGACAATATTTCTGTATACAAATCTCGCCTTAGAATGGGAGAGAAGCTTGCAGAAAAAATTAAATCTGTCTGGCCAGAGGAGACAATTGACGTTGTAATGCCGGTACCCGACACTTCAAGAACTGCCGCCTTGCAGCTGGCTAACGCTATAGATGTAAAGTACCGTGAAGGATTTATTAAGAATCGATATATTGCCCGAACCTTTATTATGCCCGGGCAAAAACAAAGAAAAAAATCGGTACGCCAAAAACTCAGCGCTATTGAACTCGAATTCAAAGACAAAAATGTACTTTTAGTAGACGACTCTATTGTCCGCGGAACGACCAGCAAAGAGATCGTGCAAATGGCTAGAGCTGCAGGCGCAAAAAAAGTATTTTTTGCCTCAGCTGCACCACCGGTAAGATATCCCAATGTATATGGCATTGACATGGCTAGCAAGAATGAGTTTGTTGCGCATAACAAAACCGACAATGAAATATGTCAATCTATCGGTGCAGATAAGCTGATTTATCAAGATCTTGAGGATTTGATCTGGTCTGTGCAACAGGGCAACCCCGATGTCTTGCAATTTGACTGTTCCTGTTTTGACGGAAAATATATTACCAATGATATCGATAATAACTACTTAAGAAGCATTGAAGCTCTCAGGTCTGACGATGCAAAAGAAAAAAATGTGATAAATGAGAATTCAGAACTAATATACAATCAAGTCGACTGAGCTGCATCTTTACAACAATGAAAGATAATAAATTTAATACAAAGGCAATCCGCGAAGGTTATCAGGCTACAGAACAGCAGGAACACTCTGCCGCTGTTTTTCTAACCTCTAGCTTCACATTTGATAGCGCCGAGCAGGCAGCCAGAAGGTTCGCCAACGAAGAGGAAGGCAATATTTATACAAGGTTTACCAATCCCAATGTTCAAGCTTTTGAGGATAGATTAGCCGCCCTTGAAGGGACAGAATCTTGTATCGCTACCGCTAGTGGCATGTCTGCTATTTTTGCCACCTTGATGGGCCTCCTTAAAGCTGGAGAACATATTGTTGCATCGCGTGACATGTTTGGCACCACTATTGTCCTGCTTAATACCATTGTAAATAAATTTAACATCGAAGTTACCTTTGTAGATTTGCCTGATATTGATTCTTGGAAAAATTCAGTTCAAACAAACACCAAAATATTTTTGCTGGAGACTCCATCAAACCCTCTAGGTGAAGTTGTCGATTTATCGCTGCTTTCAGCTTTATCAAAAGAACACAATATCTTATTGGCGGTTGACAACTGCATTATGACGCCTGCTCTTCAAAAACCTTTAAATTTTGGCGCAGATTTGATCCTCCATTCTGCCACAAAATATATTGACGGACAAGGTCGCTGCCTAGCTGGTGCAGTGGCTGGAAGCAAGGAACATATTGATGAAATACGCAGTTTTTGTAGAGCAACCGGTCCAACACTGAGCGCTTTCAATGCCTGGGTTATACTCAAAGGACTCGAAACGCTTTCATTAAGAATGAAGGCACACTGTGAAAATGCACTTAAACTCGCAGAATGGCTACAGAACCAAGCATTTGTTCAAAAAGTTCACTATCTTGGCCTTGAATCTCACCCTCACCATAATATTGCAAAGGCACAGCAATCTGGTTACGGGGGTATTGTCTCTTTTGAAGTTGAGGGTGGCAAAAAGGAAGCGTTCCGGATTATTAATAACGCCAAAATGATCTCAATTACGGCAAATTTGGGTGACACAAAGAGCACCATTACGCATCCAGCAACTACCACTCATAACCGTCTTACAGAAGATGAAAGACGAAAAAGCAACATCTCAGATAACCTGGTTCGAATCTCAGCTGGGTTAGAAGACATAACAGATATTATCGCTGATCTGAAGGTCTAAGTTGAATTTTAGGGTCTAGCTAAGTGTGATAAAATCGCTCCACAGTAGCTATATCAAATGTTATGAAACAAGACAGTTATTCTTACGACGAACTTATCCAGTGCGGAAATGGAGAATTGTTTGGACTCGGCAATGCCCAACTCCCTCAACCTCCAATGCTTATGTTTGACCGTATCACTGACATCAGTGAAACTGGTGGCGAGTACGGCAAAGGAGGGCTGACAGCTGAGCTAGATATTAATCCGGATCAGTGGTTTTTCAACTGCCACTTTAATAACGACCCGGTCATGCCGGGTTGTCTTGGCGTTGACGCTATGTGGCAGTTGGTTGGATTTTATCTAGGATGGCTTGGAGGTCCTGGCAGAGGAAGGGCGCTAGGAGCGGGACAAATTAAATTTACCGGTCAGGTCTTGCCAAGTAACAGGAAAATTACATACAACGTAAACCTTTCCAGAGTGGTAGCTCGTAAACTCTACATGGGAATAGCTGATGCTACAATGGAAGCTGACGGGAAATTAATTTATGAAGCCACCAACCTCAAAGTAGGCTTATTCACTGATACCTCTTCATTCTGATGAATCGCGTTGTCATAACAGGAATGGGCATTGTCTGCAGTTTAGGCAACAATAAATCCGAAGTTCTTGAATCCCTAAAGGAGGCTAAGTCTGGTATTGAATACTGTGAGAAGTACGCCGAAATGGGCCTAAGGTCTCACGTCCATGGTTCAATTGCCGAGGTAGATACTAGCGACATTATTGACCGCAAGATGTTGCGTTTTATGGCTGATGCGGCAATATATAATGCGGTTGCCTTGGATGAGGCTATCAAACAGTCAGGACTGGGCCCAGAAATTGTCTCTAATGAGAGGACTGGGCTGATTATGGGCTCTGGAGGGGCATCTAACCAAAATATAGTTGAGTCCGCCGACATATTAAGAAGCAAAGGCATAAAACGTGTAGGGCCGTATCGTGTTCCCCGTACGATGGGATCGACGACTTCTGCTTGTTTGTCCACCTTGTTTCAAATTAAAGGCATTAATTACTCGATCAGCTCTGCTTGCTCTACCAGTGCTCACTGTATTGGAAACGCGATGGAACAAATCCAACTAGGAAAACAGGATGTTGTCTTTGCAGGCGGCGGCGAGGAGCTTGACTGGTCACTGACTATGTTGTTTGACGCCATGGGTGCGCTTTCATCAAAATACAACGACACACCCAAAAAAGCATCTCGCGCTTATGACGCTGACAGGGATGGCTTTGTTATATCAGGCGGTGGTGGCGCCCTTGTTCTTGAATCCTTAGAGCACGCTGAGGCACGAGACGCTCACATTATTGCTGAACTGGTAGGGTATGGCGCAACATCGGATGGCTATGACATGGTTGCGCCTTCTGGTGAAGGTGCAAAGAGATGCATGGAGATTGCAACAGCCAACCTAAATGGTCCAATCGACTATATCAATGCTCATGGCACCTCTACGCCAGTTGGAGATATGAAGGAGCTTCAAGCTATCAAAGAAGTTTTTAAAGACAACATACCGCTTATTGGCTCAACCAAGTCTCTTTCAGGTCATGCACTTGGAGCGGCAGGTGTTAATGAGTCGATATACTCATTATTAATGCTTCAGAACGGCTTTGTGGTTGAGTCAGTGAACGTTGAAACACTGGACGAAGAAGCTAAAGACATGCCTATTGTTAGAAAGAATCAAGATATACAACTTAAGCGAATTCTATCAAACAGTTTTGGTTTTGGTGGCACCAATGCATGTCTCGTTTTTGAACGCTTTGACGGATAAAGCTAAGGTCTAGCGTCAATCTCTTTCTTTTCTTTTTCTGAAGGCAGCATATCTTCTTTTGCAATGCCAAGAGCCAGAATCATTGAACTGGCAACGTATATTGATGAGTATGTACCAATGACAACACCAATTATAAGTGCACCAGCAAAACTATGGATTACTTCTCCCCCTAAGAAATATAGAGCCAAAAGGACCAACAATGTTGTCAATGACGTCATTAATGTTCGAGCAAGTGTTTGATTCAGCGCATCATTTACAATCGGCTTTGGATCGGTATGCCTAGTAGAAAGAAAATTCTCTCTGATACGGTCAAAAACCACTATCGTGTCATTGAGTGAATAACCAATAACAGCCAGCAGTGCCGCCAATACAGTTAAATCAAATTCTATCTGGAGCACGGAGAATACGCCAAGCGTAATCACAACGTCATGGACTAGGGCGCTAATCGATCCTAAAGCAAAACGATATTCGAACCTCAAGGCGACATAAATCAAAATACCAATGAGTGCGTAAAGTAAAGCCAACCCGCCATCATTAGTTAACTCTTCTCCAACCTTGGGACCAACAAATTCAACACGTCGCACATCAACACCTTCCCCGAGCATACGAATAATCGAAGAACTAAGCTTAGCAGAAGAGACTGCTTGAGGTTCGAGCTGGATTAATACTTCAGTGTCAGAACCAAAATACTGCACATTAGTGCCTATGTAGTCAGCATCAGCGAGCTTTGTCCTGATCTCTTCAAGGTCTGCTGTCTGCTCGTAACCTATCTCAATTAAGGTGCCGCCAGTAAAGTCAATTCCAAGCTTAAGTCCTTGCATTCCAAGAGATACAACTGACATTGCCAACAACAAAGCAGAAAAAAACAAAGCGTACCTACGCTTGTTTACAAAATCTATAGCCGGCACTTTTAAAGATTTCAGACTCATATCGCTAACTCCTCTACTTTTTTGCCACCATATATCAAGTTAATTATTGCCCTCGATACAATAATTGCAGTAAACATTGATGTGATAATGCCTATCGATAGCGTTACCGCAAAGCCTTTCACTGCACCAGTACCAAAACTAAACAAAACCAAAGATGCAATTAGTGTCGTTATATTGGCATCAGCAATTGTTAGTAATGCTTTTCCATAACCCGCGGAAATCGCTTTTTGTATATTCTTATTTGCGTGCAACTCTTCTTTTATACGTTCAAAAATAAGCACATTGGCATCAACTGCCATACCTACCGTTAGTACTATGCCGGCAATACCTGGTAACGTTAAGGTTGCTTGTATAAGAGACAGGATAGAGACAATTGTTACCAAATTAATTGTTAGCGCAACATTTGCCACTAAACCAAAAACGCGGTAGCGCCAACCCATAAAAACAAGTACTAGCACAAAGCCAATTAGAACTGACATCAAACCCTTTTGAATGTTGTCAGCACCCAAACTAGGCCCAATAGTTCTCTCTTCAATTATTTCAATTGGAGCTGAAAGTGATCCGGCCCTTAATAGTAGCGCAAGATTCCGAGCTTCTCTTGAACTATCTATTCCTGTTATCTGGAATCTATTGGAAAAAGTACCTTGAATGGTTGCTGCATTGATAATATCTTGTGTTTTGCTACGATTCTTTATCGTTTCGCCATCCTTAATAATTGTTTCCACCTTGTTCTCAATGTATACCACAGCCATCCGATGATGCAGGTATTCCTTTGTAGTTTCGAGCATAGAACGTCCACCAGTATTATCTAGGGTAATACTGACCATGGGCGAGTTATTTTGTTGATCAACGCTTGAGGCAGCATCAACAATATTTTCACCAGTCACAATGACACCTGTTTTAAGCAATAATGGCCTGCCATCCCTAAAATAATACAGTTTTGAGCCTGACGGATTCTTGCCAGAATTAACAGCACTCTGAAGATCGTTCTTTTCATCAACCAATCTGAATTCTAAAGTGGCAACTGCACCGAGTATTTCTTTTGCCCTGGCCGTATCCTGAACACCAGGAAGCTGCACAACTATTCTCTCGGTACCCTGTTGTTGTATGATCGGCTCAGCCACACCTAGCTCATTCACACGATTACGCAGTGTCGTAATGTTCTGTTTTAGCGCACTCTTCTTAGCGGCACTTTGCGTATCAGTCGTTATCTCTAAGCTTAATTGTAACTCTGACTCGCTTCCTTCAACAATCATCAAATCAGGCAACTCATCTCTGATAACTTTCTTGGCCTGGTCTTTAAGATTTTGTTCATTAAATATAACCACTAAAGAGTTATTTTCTTTCAGAATTTTTCTGTACAAACGGTCTTTCTTAAGTAGTGACCTCAATTCATTCTCATAACGATCTATAGATGTTGCTATGACAGCGTCCATATCAACTTCGAGTAAGAAGTGTACTCCACCCCTTAAGTCCAGACCCAGTGACATTGCCTTTCCACCAATATTAGAGAGCCACTTTGGAATAGATGGAGCGAGATTTAATGCAACAACATAATTGCGACTCAGACTTTGTTTTAGTAAAGCTTTAGATGAAAGCTGTGACTGAGAGTCGTTAAAACGAATCAGAATTCGACTATTAACTAATCCTATTGATTTATGGTCAATATCGTTATCTACCAGAGCACTCTCAATAGCCCTGACGTCTTCGTTATTGACAATAATATCGCCTGTGCCTGAGATTTGGATTGCCAAATCCGAGCCATAGATATTTGGCAATGCGTAGAGAGTCGAGAGAAAAAGAAAAAATGCAATCAGTGCATTCTTCCATCCGGCATAATGATTCATTTCAGTCTTACTTATAGGTTATAGCTTGGCACTGCCTTTTGGCATTTTCTGATTGATGCCTTGCTTTTGTACTTTGACAATTACACCATCAGCAATTTCTAGGGTAGCGAAAGATTCGTCAACAGAAGTAACTTTCCCAATCACACCGCCATTAGTGACAATTTCGTCACCTTTTTTTAACTCATTTAGTAATTTCTTGTGCTCCTTTGCACGTTTTTGTTGTGGCCTAATCAACAAAAAGTACATAAGCACAAACATAGCTACCAAAAAAAGTTCTGGTGGTAAATTCATATCAAACTCCAAAAAAATAAATGGGTTATTTTATCCTAGTTAGGCCGCCCATGTAGCCTTGCAAAACTTTTGGAACAATAATACTACCGTCAGACTGCTGATAGTTTTCCATTACAGCCACCAATGTCCGCCCAACAGCTAGTCCTGAACCATTCAAGGTGTGCAGAAACTCTGTCGTATTGGTTTCTGTATTTTTCCATCTAAGTTGCATCCTTCTTGCCTGAAAAGCTTCAAAACAAGAGCATGAAGAAATCTCACGATATTTATTTTGACCTGGCAACCATACCTCGAGGTCATAAGTTTTAGCAGATGAAAAACCAAGATCGCCCGTGCAGAGTTCTATCTTACGGTAAGGCAGATCTAATAATTGCAGAATGCCTTCGGCGTTATAGGTTAATTCTTCAAGCACCTCATAAGAATCATCTGGCTTTGAAATTTGTACCAATTCAACTTTTTCAAATTGATGCTGTCGAATCAAGCCCCTGGTGTCTTTTCCATAGGAACCGGCTTCAGAACGGAAACATGGCGTATGAGCGACAAACTTAAGAGGTAATTCTGAGCCTTTAATAATTGATTCACGGACAATATTGGTCACTGGCACTTCTGCTGTTGGTATTAAATATAGTGCTTTTGCTTCACCTTCTTCACCGTGCAGATGGGTTTTAAACAAGTCAGCTTCAAATTTTGGTAATTGTCCAGTTCCCGTCAAAGAGTCTGCATTAACCAAGTACGGCACGTAGGTTTCAGTGTAGCCATTTTTCTCGATATGATGATCCAACATAAACTGAGTTAAGGCGCGCTGAAGCTTTGCAAGCTTTCCAGTAATGACGACAAATCTCGCTCCTGAAATTTTAGCTGCAACAGCAAAATCCATTCCATGTATTGCACCTAAATCCACATGATCTTTTGGCTCAAAATCAAACTTTGTTGTCTCCCCCCAACTAATTATCTCCACATTGTCGTCTTCGCTACCGCCCTCTGGTACAGATGGGTGAGGAATGTTTGGCATCGCCATAACTATCTCATCGATCTTAGCCTGAATGTCTTGTAATTTAGATTTCGCATTGTCAAGTTTTTGCCCTAACTCTGAAACCTCGTCAAGTAGTGTCTGTATGCTTTCACCAGAAGCTTTTGCTTTGCCGATTGCCTTTGATCTTTTATTCCTTAGATTTTGCAAATCTTGGGTTTGCACTTGAATTACTTTTCTTTGACCTTCAAGCTTATTGTATTGAACTGTATCAAAAGTAAAATTTCGCCTTTTGAGTTGCTCAACCACAAAATCTATATTGCCTCTTAAGAGCTTGCTGTCTAACATTGCTTAGCCATAAATTAACTTACGCAAATTATACTATGTCCGATACTATTAGAGGAGTTGATACAACTCATTGCGTACTAAGGACAATAACAAATATGGCAGTCAGAATCAATACTGGAATTTGACCTCTAAATTGACTCTCTGATAATCGTCGAGTAAGCTAAATGCACGGTCAAGTTTAGCATTTGCCTTAGTAGCAGTTAACTTAGCATTCAAGTTGTCACTGATATCCCAGTCAAGGCCAGCAGTAATTAATGAAAGGTCATTGTTAGCAGCGACAATATTTGATAAATTCCAGCTCCAGTCTGTTTCACCAATCTTGTCACTAACATTAGCCATATAAGTCATGCTATTTTTCTCAGAACTGACACTACCCAGTAGAGTAGGAGTTGAATAGTCATTGAAAAAATCCAACCAATATTGCGAATTAATTGAAAACAACCATTGCCTATCACCTTTCGTAATATCAAAAGCAAGATCCCAGTCCATCCTGTCAGCCTCAACAAGCTGTCCTAAACGGTTGTGTTGAAGGTTTCGTTTATAGGCTATGTCAAATTTAAGCAAATAGTCATTGAATACCTTATTCATGCCAAACCCTAATAGCTCATATGGACTGGCATAGGCAACCCCGTCAGTAAGGTTTTTTATCGCATTATTGGGTATCAATTGACCAGCATAGAATGCCATATCGCTACCTTCTCTATTCATTCCGTAGCGCAGACCAAATTCACGGTGTCTGTCATCATCCTTTAGTGATACCAAGGCACTCTTTGTAATCGAAGGGTTCGGGTTATAAAAAACACTAATATCACTTTTGCCCCCATAGCGAGTTGCACTTATTAGCCACTGAGACGTTATCGATGGATCGGTCAAGCCGCCAGACGGGTTGACAACATCTAACGCACCGCCCTCAAGTTCTCCCCAGCCAATAGTATATCGGCCCAGCTTGGTACTCCAGCGATCAAAACTAAACTGTAAAAAGGCTCTCTCTATCTCGACATCGCTCGATTTAGTTGAGTGGTAGCTATCGCTCGGCCAATATTTGGTAGCCTTCAATTCTAATTCGCCATATCCGGTAGCAGAAATCGAGCCAGTCGTGCCAAGAATAAGCTCGGTCCTCTCCTTTGTGGTACTCCAATCGTTTACTGGATTAAATCCCCATTTTTGCGTAACTCCGATATTTAACCAGGCGAAAGGTCTTGTACTATTAATTTCATCTCCCTCAAAGAGGTCAGCATCATCTGACCAGCCATCAAACTCCTTATCAGATCCATCAAACAGGACGTCATCGTCAAATAAGGAATCATCAGCCAATACAAATGGACTAAACGCTAAACCAACAAATATATAAATAATCAGTTTGTTGACTAATTTAACCATGCTTTGTTATGAAATTATTTAGCCTGTTTACGCAAATCTTTGAGAAATTTTTCCCTGAAAGCCTGATCCGTTAATGCTCTTTGGGTAAGAAAATCTTCTTTAATGTCCATGTCAAAGTTAATCGCCTCAAGCTTCATATTGGTTAATCTGTTGCTGACCGTATTAAAAAATGTAAGGCTTCTACCCATCCAAATATCATTGATCTTTTCAACCTTGCCTACCTCGAGCTTCTTAATAGGATTATTGTATTTATCAAACATTCGTACTTTAAGAGTTATAAATCTTTCTGTGTCGATCCAGCTTTGAGTTTTACCGTAGCTACTTTTACTGAGACGGTGTGGCTTAGGTGTTGATTCGATTACTGCAACCTCTCTCCCTCTAAACTCTCCTTGATCAAGTAGCTCATAAGTATAGTCATCGAGCTTCCCAGTTTCCTGATCTTCGGTTGTCATTTCTGTTCCAAAAATGCTGGCAGATTCGGTTTCTTCATCGTCACTGTTTCTAACACTGATCCTCTTCACTTTTCCAAGAGCAGAGAGATAGAGCCATGTTTCATTGTCTCGATCGCTATCATCGTAACTGTAGGACAACATACCAATACCCTTCTCACTTGAGGGCTGAAGAATGATAGCAATACTTTTAGTGTCTTTGTTATTTTCGCCAGTGTTAATTTGTGCGCTTTCGACTAGCTTAATTCGTGCTTTTTCAGCGCACTTTATCTTTCCACCACTGATGCCATACTTGCAAGTAGTAAGTTTCATTCGAGTGAAGGCGGAGTCTGTTGATTTACGTCTTTCCTCGTCCACCTTTTCCATAATCTCTCTTGCACTTAAGTCAGTTTCTGCATATACCTGCAAACTAGAAAGTGATAAAAAAACACTTAGAACAACAAAGACTAATGAGCAATTTGTAGTAAGTAGTAATCGATTCATTTTGTGACCTCTATAAAATTTAAATTTTCATCAACATCTTTCTGACCAAATTTTGGCTTAAATATCATAATTAGCGCCGGGAAAAAAAGCAAGTCACATAGCAATGCAACAAATATCGCTAGAGAGCCAAAGCCACCAATCTTAGCTAAACCCAAATAATCACTAAATGTAAGCATAAAGAAACCGCTGCCAAGTATAAGTGTTGTAAAAGTTACCGCCTGACCTACCTCTTTTATCGCTTCAATCAAGGCCAATCGCATGTTATTATTTATAGCAAGTGACATTCTATAATGACTAATAAAGTGAATCGTGTCATCTACCGCTATACCTATTATCAGAGGCGCAATCATCAGAGTATCTGTGTCGAGTGGAATTCCAAAAAGACCCATCAAGCCAAACGCCAGAGTGGCTGGGATTAAGTTAGGGACAATCGACATAGCCCCCGCCTGCAGTGAACCCAGTGTCACCATCAACAAGCAACTAATAACGATAGCAGCTATGGCTAAACTCTTGAACTGGTTCCTACTTAAATCATCTGCAAGCCTCATCATCATTGCAAAAGTACCGGTAATTTCAACGTCCAAATTAGGGTAACGGTCTTTTAATGTATCAAATTCGTTGTTTATGTCTTTTCGGATGCCTGCAAAAAATTCTGCATACTCGTTTGAGCCTGCATTTTTTAACTGGATACTAATGTGGCTTTTGCTATAGTCATCACTCACCAAGGCTCGTCGCTCCTCTGGGTTGGCGCTGTTAAACAAGTACAATAACTGGGATACCGTGATTTGACTGTCAGGGATAGTTCGGTACTGTTCATCACCTTGCATGATGGCGTGGGTTTCTTTAACTAGGTCCGCTAGCGAGTTAGTACGAATAATATATTTGCTATAACTTTCCTTGACTTGACTCTGGAGACGACTCATTGCATTTAAAACTGCAGGATTCATGATGGCGTCAGACTCTCCGGTATTAACTACAATAATCATATTCCCTGTACCCATCATGTGCTCATCAACGATATCATATGCCTGACCGATAGGGACATCATCAGAATAAAGCTCAACCAAGTTGGAGTCAATTTTGACTTGAGTTGCACCGTACAAACAGATTCCAAATACACTAAAAAAAATCACAACTACTGCATATCGGTAACGCTGAACGAAGGATGGAATTTTATCTAGTAATGGCTGCAACCAGTCTGCTCCTAATAACCAGGTTAGCCCAATTTTATTGGATAAAAATAATATCGGTCTCGCAATAAAACATAAAAGCTTTAAAGCCTTTATTTGAATCGACTTAAAGAAAGATTTAATTGAGCTTATTAAAGTTTTCTTTTGTTGAACGACATTTGAAACTTTCTTGTCTTGCATTGGATGCCAGTAATCCAGTAACACTGGTAATAGATAGATTGTATATAGAAAAGCCAGGCCAACTCCTGCCGCAGAAGAGAATCCGAACAGGACAAACTGTGGCATTCCTGTCACTGCCAGTGATGACATACCTGCCATTGTTGTGACAGTTGTAAGCAGGATTGGCACTCCAGTTTTGCCGTATGCCTGCGACAAGGCCTGTTCATGGTCATTGCCGGAACGCCTATACAATAGATAAGAACTCATTACATGGACACAGTCCGCCACACCGACAGCGATCACTAGCATTACTGTTAAAGCAATGAGTGTGGTGGAGGCTATATTAAGCCAACTCAGGCCGCCAATTACAAACAAAATACTAAGACCGATAGCTAACTGTGGAAGAACTACAGCGCTGGCCGAACGAAACAAGGTCCAAAGCAAAAGATTAATAATAACCAGCATACCTACCAAAAGGTAAGCTGCTTGAATCATGGTCCCCCAGGCTAGCTCTATCATCGCCGAAGTTCCGATCGGATAAAAATCAAAATGAGCTAACATCTTTGGTTGTTCATATATCGCTGAAACAGCCTGCATGAATGGGATATACAAACCTGGCTCTATATCTTTAAATTTAACTTTTTGCAGTACAGCCTGGTCATCTACTGAGTCTTCAAAGTCATCACTCCAATAGTCATCCGAAAACAAGGACTGCTCTTCATTTTGATTTTCAATTACGGGAATCGTGCCAAAATCCGTCTGAATGGAGATTGCTCCAAAACGGTGATCTTTTGAAAACATAAACAGTGGCAGGCTGGATTGTTTGCCAGCTTCAGACTTAATTTCGCCAAGCATATTGATATCTTTAGGGATGGTTTTAGGGACCAAGAGAGGCGCACTCAAGACATCGTCTTCATTTTTTTGAATGCGAATATTAGTTAAAGATTGAACCCGCTTTATATGTTTTAGTGTCTCGGCAACTTTAGAGGTTAATCCATATTGCTTAAGCCAAACTTCATCGCTAATTTGCTCGTCGTTGTCAAGTACTTCAGTTATTTCAGAAATTAAAGATAAGGATTTATTTGAGAATACGTCTCCATCTTTGGCTTCATATACGATAAAGAGTCCATCATCACTGCCAAACTGCTCTCGAAATTCGTTTAAGGATTCTACTGCCGAGTCATCTTCACTAAACCAAGACTCAAAGGAGGTATCTAAGACAAAACGAGTAGTCCCATAACCCATGAAAACGGTCGAGAGTAGGGCTAGTATAAGTACTATCTTGCGGTAAGGTCTTAATTTTCCTGGGACTAGAGCAAAATAATCATTGAGTGATAAAAGTAGACTCTTCATATCTATATAAACCAGATTAAGAAGATATTATATCTCTTCAAATATCGCTCATATTGATTTATATCAACTAATGATTAGTTTAAATAAAACAAAAAAAATACCCCGCCTTGAAAAGGTCGGGGTATTTCGAATAAAAGCCTAGCAATGTCCTACTCTCACATGGGGAGACCCCACACTACCATCGGCGCTAAGTGGTTTCACTTCTGAGTTCGGAATGGGATCAGGTGGGTCACACTTGCTATTGTTGCTAAGCAAACTGTCTGCATGATATAAGATAAATCTTAACTCAAACAAATTAAAAAGTTTTTATACCGAAGCGGCATAACAAAATGGAATAAAGTAAAGTTTATATGGCATATTGCCTTTTGACACAACAACATCTCCAAATATTTTGGGTGTTATATGGTCAAGCCTCACGATCAATTAGTACTAGTTAGCTTCATACATTGCTGTACTTCCACACCTAGCCTATCAACCTCGTAGTCTTCGAGGGATCTTTAGGATTATTAAATAATCAGGGAGACCTAATCTTGGGTGGGGCTTCCCGCTTAGATGCTTTCAGCGGTTATCCTTTCCACACATAGCTACTCGGCAATGCGACTGGCGTCACAACCGAAACACCAGAGGTGTGTCCGTTCCGGTCCTCTCGTACTAAGAACAGCTACCCTCAAGTCTCCAACGCCCACGGTAGATAGGGACCGAACTGTCTCACGACGTTCTAAACCCAGCTCGCGTACCACTTTAAATGGCGAACAG
>CAJWTP010000034.1 GCA_913047325.1 uncultured Gammaproteobacteria bacterium | reverse complement strand
GATGTTGCTTTTTCACTAATATATTTACCAATAGGTATTGCTGAAGTTGCTGCAGGAGAGGGGGCATTGCAGACATGAATGGAGCGCTCACTCTCGACGAACAGGAAGTCATGTACCAAGGTGCCGTCATCCAATACCGCTTGAGCGCGGATACCTGCAGGGTATGGCTGGAGGTCTTCAAGTTTAATTGATGGGCTATATTTATTCACTTGCTTTAGGTAGCCCCGTTTATATTTTGAGTTTATCATTTCAGTCATTCCCGACTTGAAATGACTCCTAAAAACTTTATAAAAACCTTTAAAACTTAACATTTCAAGGATATCTCTTGGACTGAAATTGATTTTGCCATAACCCTCGCGTTTAAAGCCTAGTACTGCGTTTGGGCCGACAGTAACCGACCCGTCAATCATCTTTGTAAGGTGTATACCGAGAAAAGGCAGCTCAGGGTCAGGTATAGGATAGATTAAGTGTTTAACGAGTGTATTGTGTTTCTCGGGTAATTTATAATATTCACCACGAAATGGCACAATTCGAAAATTTATTTCTAAATTAAGCATTTTTGCAATTCTGTCTGCCATTAATCCAGCGCAACTGATTAAATACCTTGACTTGAAAGTTTCATTGTTAGTTATGATTTTTATAGCGTCAGAGTCTTCCATAAGGTTCACTACTTCAGTATCGAGCAAGTATTCCCCGCCCAGCGCTTCATACTGTTCAATCATTTTTTTTGTAACGCTTTGATAGTTAACTATACTCGTTGATTTAACCAGTATGGCTCCAACCCCTTTAATATTGGGCTCGATTTTTTGGAGTTGTTCCTTATCTATAAGTTCAACCTCAATACTGTTTTGTTTACACCTTTCAAACAAAACATTCATCCGTGCCAGTTCGACTTCAGAGGTGGCCACCAATAATTTCCCACACTTCTCATAAGGAATCCTGTGTAGGTCGCAAAAGTTGATAGTTTCCTCTAAGCCTTCTCGACAAAACTTTGCCTTTAAGCTTCCAGGTTGATAATAAACCCCGGCATGGATGACGCCGCTATTGTGACCAGTCTGATGACTAGCAAAGGATTTTTCTTTTTCCAGTAATATGGTGCGTTTTTCAGGGTGCATTGTGACGAGTGACAATGCAGTTGAAACGCCCACAATTCCGCCACCAATAACAACATAGTCGTGCATATATAATTTAGATAAGGTTTATTTAGAAATAAAGGTTACACGTATTTATTGTTTTTAATTTGGTTATTATCAACAATAAGCATAATCCCTTCAAGTTATTTGAAATCCAAGTTGTTTGGCTATATTTCCAAGTACTCACTCATTCAGGGATTTGATTATTCCAAGTCAAGAAAGCTCTGAAATTGATACAGGTCAAATACTTGTATATCACATACAAATATAATTGTGTATTGCAACAATATTGGAAAAATATAACCAACTTAAATAACGCATTTGGAAAATTCTGTGAATGACTCAAATCAAAATACAGCTCTAGAAACGCTTAACTCTTTAACCAGTGACATTGTGCAGGGTAAATTCTTACCTAGAGAGAAGCTGCATATTAAAACTCTCTCGGAGCGTTATCAGGTTGGAATGAATCCTCTACGAGAAGTTTTATCTCAGTTGATCGATAAAGATTTAGTTATTTGTGACAATAAAAAAGGTTTTTTCGTCAGCGATATTTCTATTGATGACTTGACAGATATATATCAGGCTATAGCAAAAATAGAGGTACTTTGTGTTGAAATGGCCATCCAAAAAGGTGACGAATATTGGGAGGCAAATGTGCTTGCCACTTCTCACCGTTTAAAAAAGTCTGGCGTATCAACTCGGATTGGCGCCGATAAGTGGCAGAGTCGTCATTTAGCTTTTCATGGAGCCTTGGTGTCAGGTTGTATGTCTCCCAGGCTGTTTCAAATTCGACATTCGTTATACGAGAAATCTACTCGCTACCGCAATCTTTGGTTGAAGGAAAATGTTAATAAATCGAGTAGAAATGGTGTTAACCAAAAAGAACATGTAGAGTTGACTAATTTAGCTCTAGATAGGGATATAGATGGTGCAACAAGACTCGTTGAACAGCACATGTTGAAGCCTATTGAATTAATAAAAAGGAGCTTGTCTTAGCTATAGCTTTATAGCGCTGAAGTGAAACGGTCGTGACAATTTCTCAGGTATAGTGTGTTCATTTTCAAAAAGGATAGGCGCTAAAGCTTTCAGCATATCTTCATAAACATTCTTTTTGAAATTAATGACCTTGTCGACCGGATCCCAATAATCAACCCATTTCCAATCGTCAAACTCTACTTTGGCATGCGAGTCAAGAGATATTTCGCTATCATTTGATGACAATTTAAGCAAAAACCAAATCTGTTTTTGGCCAACACATAGAGGTTTCTGGCTTCGCCTGACATGTTCCATAGGTAAATCGTAGCGAAGCCATTTAGGAGTTTTAGCAATTAATTCAACCTGATCAGGGCCAAGCCCGACTTCTTCCTCAAGTTCTCTGTAGAGTGCCTCTAACTCGGTTTCACCTTTATCTATACCTCCCTGAGGTAGTTGCCAGGCGTCCTGTTTATATCGCTTCGCTAACAGAATTTGTTTTTTTTCGTTTGCTATTACAATGCCGACGTTAGCGCGATAGCCGTCGCTATCTATCACTAGTCCTCGCCTGAAAAAACACCCAATATTTGCAGCAAGCTGAGGAACAAGTTATAGATAGAAATATAGAGTGTCACAGTTGCCATAATATAGTTAGTTTCACCACCACGGATAATATTGCTAGTCTCAAAAAGTATCAGGCCACTCATTAACAAAATGAAGGCTGCTGAAACCGTTAAAGACAAGGTAGGGATATTGAAAAAGTAAGCAGCAATACCAGCTAAGAAAGCGACAATAATTCCAGCAGTTAAAAATCCAGAGAGAAAACTAAAGTCTTTCTGTGAATAAAGCGCATAGAATGACAGCGACAAAAATATTGCAGCCGTCCCTGTCATTGCCATAGCCACCAACTCAGTTCCATTTGAAAAGAAGCTAGTATAGGCACTAATAATTGGCCCTAGGGTTAAACCCATAAAACCAGTTAAGGCAAAAACCGCCAGAATTCCAGATGCAGAGTTTCTCAGTTTTGTGACTAAAAATAACAGCCCGAAATATCCACCAAGAGTGATCCATATACCAAAGAATGGTAACTCAAGAGACATTGAAAGGAAAGCCATCAATCCACTAAAAAGAAGTGTTGCAGCAAGGAGTTGGTAAGTGTTTCTTAGGGTGCGATTGATAACAATTGCATTTGTTGTTGTTTGAACGTTTGGACGCATAATCGTAAAGTTTTATTTAAAGTGTAAAATATAGTCATTATTGACTGAAAATTCAAGGTTTTCATGAAACTTATTTTGGGTATGGGTCTTACTGGCTTGTCGGTGGCTCGTTTCTTTTCATCTAATAATATTGACTATCGTATCGCGGATTCACGTTTATCGCCGCCAATGCTTGGAAAATGTAAAAAAGAAAACCTACTCTCAGACTATCATCTGGGAGACTGGCAAGAATCACTTTTAGATAGTATTACTGAAATAATTATTAGCCCAGGGATTGCAGAAACCGAGGCAATTGTCGGCTGGGCAAGATTACAAAAAATTCCAGTCATCAGTGATATTGAGCTTTTCGGTCGCCATGCAAAGGCACCAATTATAGGCATAACAGGCTCTAATGGCAAATCTACTGTGACTCAACTATTGGGAGAAATGGCCATAGGTAGTGGCAAGAATGCAGTCATTTGTGGCAATATCGGCAAACCAGTTATGGAGAGTTTGAGTGACGAAGCTGAGTTATACGTTGTTGAACTGTCTAGCTATCAACTGGATTATACAAACAACCTTAATTTATTAACTGGGGTAGTAACAAATATCACTCCAGACCATCTAGATAGATACCCAAATTACGATGTCTATATTGCCTCTAAGTTAAACCTTTATCGATACTGTCAATATTCAGTTATTAATCTTGATGAATCCTTAGTGCAAGGTATCAAGGGAGATAGTTACTACGCGATTGAAGAGGTCACTCAAAGTTGTGAATTTAGTGCCAAGAAAGTTGGTGGTGTCTATACCCTTTACCAGGGCAAAGATATCCTAATGACGAGTGATGACTTGATGGTACTTGGGAGACACAATGTTGAGAATGTGCTTGCAGCTTTAACACTTGGTCAACAAGTGGGGCTATCGGTACAGGAAATGATACAGGTCGCAAAGTCCTTTACAGGTTTACCACACAGATTGGAGTGGGTTATAAATCTTAACGGAGTAGATTACTATAATGACTCAAAATCTACTAGTGCTATTTCAACTATAACAGCTATTGAGGCTCTTTCAGATAGATATAAATCGATAGTTTTAATTGCCGGCGGGATTGCAAAAAAAGAAGACTATTCAAAACTTTTTCAGTTAATAAGTGAAAAGATTGATGCTGTCATTTTGATTGGAGAGTCTGGAACATTATTTTCTCAGCAGATTAATGGTTGTCCTGTTAGTATTGTTGAATCAATGAAACAAGCAGTCATCTCTTCAAAAGCTATTGCCAAGGAAGGGGCAATATTGCTTTCACCTGGTTGTGCAAGTTTTGATATGTTTGTTGATTTTAATGAACGCGGTGAAGTTTTTAAACGCCACGTTTTTGAAGGAAATTAACCACCTCATTGATACTTGATTTCTCAAGAATAAGCGCATCATTTTCATTTCGTAGCCATGTGCATTGACGCTTACATAGCTGTCTAGTGGCTACAATAGCTTTGTCTATCATCTCATGTTTATTGAATTCACCATCAAAATATTTCCAAGCTTGGCGATAGCCAACACAACGCATTGACGGCAAATCCAGGTTTAGCTTTTTGTTTTTTCTAAGAGCCTTGACTTCTTCAAGAAAACCTTCATTCATCATTTTGATAAATCTTTTTTCGATTCTTTTGTGAAGCTCTTGGCGATCCGGCATGAGGATTATTTTCTTAATAGATTGTGATAGCTTGTTTATAGATTTGTGACCTTGAAGTTCGCTCAATGTTTGGCCAGATAGGTAATGGACTTCAAGTGCACGGGTAATTCTTTGTGAGTCGTTAGGGTGGATACGTGCAGCAGAATTAGGATCAATTTCTAATAATATTTGATGTAATCTTTCACTACCCTTGCTATTCAGAAGGTTATTGAAATGTTCCCTAGATTCACTTGTTGATTCGGGCAGTTCTGACAAGCCATGCTCTAGTGCATGGAAATAAAAAGAGGTCCCACCAACCAAGATAGGCAACTTATTTTCCGCCAAAGCCAAGTCAATATGCTTTTTTGCAAGTGAGATAAATTTGTTGACCGAAAAATCCTCCTCTGGATCACAGATATTAATCAGTTCGTGTGGGTACTTTTCGAGCACTTCTGTGCTTGGTTTAGCGGTACCAATATCCATGCCACGATAGACCAATGCCGAATCAACACTAATCAGGCTAGCTTTGTAGTGATTATAAATCTCAAGTGCCAATTCAGTTTTTCCTGAGGCAGTTGGTCCCATTAAAAAAACAACTGAATTATTAGGCGATATTCTCATAAGAATACTAGGCATATATCACTAAGACCTACATTATAATAGCAGCTTTGTATTTTTATATCTAAAACAATGTTTACGGTATTGAATCAGAAAACCGGCAAATCTTTTCAGATCAGTGAAGATTCAGCTGTTTTAGACGGTGCTCTTAGTCATGGACTAAACTTTCCTTATGGTTGTCAGAATGGTTTTTGTGGCAAATGCAAAGCAATCATTCTTAACGGTGAAATTGAATATGAAGATGAAATTCCACCGGCCATTACTGATGAGGATCTTGAGGCTAATATGGTGCTACTTTGCCAATGTAGAGCTAAAAGTGACTTATATATCGCGGTTGATGAAATAGATGCTCTTGCTAACATAGAGGTAAGAAGCCTACCATGTCGAGTGGAAAAAATTAATCGTTTAAATCATGACGTTATTCAAATATTATTGAAAATTCCTGGCTCACAGTCTATGCAGTATCTGGCAGGCCAATATCTAGATTTAGAGCATTCTGATTTTGAGCCAAGGGCGTATTCTATCGCTAATGCACCGGTCAATTCAAACATTGTTGAGCTCCACGTTCGTTTAGTTGAGGATGGTGAATTTACTAATTTCATCTTTAACACGCTAAAGGAAAAGACCATTTTAAGAATTGAAGGCCCAAAGGGTGACTTCTTTTTAAGAGAGGAGAGCGATAGGCCGATTATTTTTATTGCCGGTGGAACTGGTTTTGGCCCAATTAAGGCAATCCTAGAGCATTTAATTGCGATTAACTCAGAAAGAGATGTGCATTTATATTGGGGAGTGAGAGATGAAGTAGACTTGTACTCAAGCTTGCCAAGTGAATGGGCGGGAAAATATCCAGCAATCAACTTTGTGCCTGTCCTATCGGAAGCTAATGGGGCTTGGAAGGGTGAACATGGTTATGTTCATGAATCTGTCATCAGGGATTTTGATGACCTGTCGGATTACGAAGTTTATGCCTGTGGCCCACCTGTGATGGTCGAGGCTGCAGCGAAAAGCTGTCTAGAAAAGGGACTAAATAAGGATAACTTTTACTCCGACGCATTTGAATATGCTTTTGAGAGTAGTTGAGATGGCTAGTATGGAAGATCATTTAAGGAGTCAATTGGAGCTAGCTCTAGAGCCCGATTATTGCGAGGTCGTCAATGAGTCTGGTCAGCACTCAGATCCAGCAACCGAGTCGCACTTTAAGTTGATTGTGGTGAGTGGGAAATTTATTGAAATGAAGCTCATTGACAGACACCGATTTATCAATAAGCTATTTACCGAAGAGCTAAAACATATACATGCTTTAGCTATGCATGCATACACACCCGATGAGTGGCGTAAACGTTCAGGAGCACCATCGTCACCTCAGTGCCCTAGTAAGTCAAATTAAGTGAGATTTGTTGTACTATTATTGGTTGTGTTTTTGTCTGCTTGCCAGAGTGTTTTTGACAATGTAAAGAGTAGTAGAGATGTTGCTTTAGAAGCAGTTAGTGAAGGAATATCTGTCGATGAATCAAATCTTTGGGACTACATTGCAAATCAACAAGCGCTTGGAATAAAAAACAATCCAAGAATTCAGGTGCAGCTTGACTGGTTTAAAAAGCATCCGGATTATCTTACTCGTATATCTGGACGTGCCCAGCCCTATCTTTACCTTGTGGTTGAAGAGATCAAAAAAGAAGGCCTTCCTATCGAGATTGCATTACTCCCTATTGTTGAGTCAGGATATTATCCGTTTTCATATTCGCATGGGACTGCTGTAGGGATTTGGCAATTTATCCCTTCGACGGGAAGGCTATATGGACTAGAACTGGACTGGTGGCATGAAGACCGCAGACACATTCTAAACTCTACTCGAGCCGCAGTAAGATATCTCAAAGATCTTGGTCAGATGTTCAATGGCGATTGGATGTTGGCAATAGCTGCATATAACGCTGGACCTGGTCGAATTCAAAATGCAATCAAAATTAACCAAAAAATGGGAAAACAAACTGATTATTGGAGTCTGGATTTACCCAAAGAGACGGAAAAATATATTCCAAAATTACTAGCCTTGACAATGATAGTTAAGGAGCCTGAAAAGTTTGGACAAGAATTATCTTTGATAGATAACTCTAGATTGCTAGAAGTTGTCGAGCTTAATTCCCAATTTGATCTCGCTTTAATTGCTCAATGGACCGGCCTAAGTATTGACGAAATATACACATTTAACCCTGGTCTACGTCGTTGGGCAACCCCAGTTTCTTTGCCTTATGAGTTGTTACTTCCTGTATCGGTTGTCAGGAGCTTTGAAGACAATCTTATAAAGGCTGGTGAGGTGCCTCGAATCAGTTGGGCGCGCCATCAAATCAAATCTGGAGATAGCTTGATTTATCTTGCAAAAAAGTACGAAACCACTGTCGAGCAAATCAGAAGCGTAAACGAGCTCCAGTCTGACTTGATTAGGATTGGTGATTACCTTATTGTCCCTGTAGCACAGAAAATTGATGGATATTATTCGCTTTCTGAAAAACAAAGAGAGAAAAGTAGGTTAAATAATGAGAAAAATGCTGAAAAAATTATTTATAAGGTGGTTTCAGGGGATAGTTTATGGAAAATAGCAGTACAATTTGATACTAATGTGAATAACCTTGTTAGATGGAATCAGATCGACCCTTCTAACCCTCTTTCAATTGGCAGGGAGATAGTTATTTGGATTGAGCATAACAACAAAACAGAGCTTGCTGAAATAACCAGGACAGGCATTGATATTGATAGGAAAATAACATACATGGTTAGGGCCGGCGATAATTTGTCAAAGATTGCCAATAAATACAGTGTAAAGGTTAAAGATATTCTTTCTTGGAATGACATTAGAGAATCTCAAGTCTTAAATCCGGGACAAAAATTACTAATTACAGTTAATGTGATAAACTCAAATTTATTATGAACAGTATCCCTATTAAACAGACAATCCTTGCCAGCCTAGCATTTGCATTTTCATATTGGAAAAACTTGCTAGAAGCCAGTATTTTCCCGTTATTAATGGCGCTACCCTTGATCAGTATCTTTCCTGAACTTGTCAATGCTTTTCAAGCTCAATTTTTTGGTATTGGCCAGAGTCAGGGTTATCCTGAAAATGCCCAGCTCTACATGTTGATGTTTGATTATGGTTATATTTCACTTCTAATAAACATATATCGTTTAGTAGTTACGGGCGCTAACTCCATTACAAGGATAGGCATTGTCTTGCCGAGCCTAAGGTTGGGCAGGTTTTTTATATTGTTCTTGTTTTTGTCATTGATTACGCAGATACCACTATTTATCGGCTATCCATTTTTTTCTATAGTGGTCTATTTTCTCGTTATTCCAATGTCACTTAATCTAGTTTCTTCAGCTAACGACAGGCCCTATCAAAGAATAAAGCTCCGTTTCACTACTCAGTTCAGTGTCTTCTTTCTTAAATTGGGTGTGCCACTGCTAGTCGCGGCGTTTTTATCCTTTGTTTTTTCAATTCTTGGGTTTATTGATTTTTTGTTTTGGCTGGCGATGGTTACGATAGTTTATTGGATGGCGATCAGTTTCGCTTTATGCTATCGCGTTATTATGGCGAATAACTCAGCGCAAAACCTTTAGGGTATCGCATATCGAATATTCCTTTTGATTTAACTCTTAAGGATGTAACTTTGAGTTTTTCGTAGACCTTAACAAATCTCTTGAGACGTTCATCTTGCATTTGATTGCCGAGAATGATTTGCACATTATCATCAAGCCAGATTTTATCTATATGATTTCTTTCAAAGCGAGAAATATTGAGCGGATCAACAATTGATTGAAAATTTTTGTAGTCCTCGAAGAAAACTTTAACTTGATTCTCTGGGACGATAGCTATAGGGGTGTCAGAATCTACTGGTTCATTGGGCTTAAAAAGAATCCCATTGTTCGAGATGTATCCATCCTCACCCCAACGCATTGCGATGTCATGTGACTCTAATTGAATATGAATTTTGTTCCAAAATATTCTTTTTATTGTAGCTCTAGCAACCCACGGATGGCTCTCAATTTTATCTTTTAGCTGTGACAGTTCAATTAAATATTTATTGCCCATTAAGGGTTTAATTGAGTTTTCGTAATGTCCAATATTTGCTGAAAGTTTTTCGTCGCTTTCCCAAGAAATTTTCGGGTCAAATATGTCGGAGTCATCAGCTATATAAAATAGGCCGGCCAAGGAAACAAGCAACAATAGGTAGAGCAGTCTTTTAACCAGCTTCAGTAGATTAAATTTGACTGGTTTTTCTTCTTTTTTTAGGCGATTAACTTTATTGTTAGGCATTTAGTATTTTTATCACCAGTTGTTCGAAGCTAATTCCAGCAGCTTTTGCGGCCATAGGCACCAATGAATGAGATGTCATTCCGGGAACAGTGTTTATTTCTAGAAGATATGGATTCCTATCTTTGTCCATAATAAAGTCAACACGACCCCATCCAGATGCCCCGGTTGTTTTGAATGCCTCTAGTGCAATTGTTTTAATATTTTCTTCCTGGGTAGTCGGGAGATCTGAAGGGCAGAGGTATTTGGTTTTGTTGCTGAGATATTTTGCATCGTAATCATAGAAATCTTGGGCTGAAAAAATTTTGATACTTGGCAGGGCATTGTCACCTAGAATTGCCACAGTATATTCGTCGCCTTCAATCCATTGTTCAACCAGGGCGTTGTCGTCATATTGCCAGGCAAGTTCAAGAGCGCCCATCAATTTTTCATTGCTGTTTACTTTTGTTATGCCGATACTGGAGCCCTCCAATGTCGGCTTCACTGCCCAGGGAAGAGGAAAATTAATTTCGTCTATAACTTCTCCTTTAGTGGCAACAATGGAGGGCGACAAAGGCAGGTCTTGTTCACTGCAAAGATCCTTGGTTTTTGCTTTATCCATACAAAGGCTAGAGGCATCAACGCCAGAACCGGTGAACGGTATATTTCTTTTACCTAGCTCTGTTTGGATATATCCATCCTCGCCGCCACGTCCATGAAGGACAATAAAGGCTTTATCAAAATCTTTATCCCATAAATCGTCAAGGTTATCTCTTGTTAGGTCAAATGCAAAGCAGTCAACGTTGCTTCTAACTAGGGCGTCATAAACCGCCTTGCCACTTATTAGCGATATTTCTCTTTCGGCGGAATAGCCACCCATTAAAACGGCAATCATATAATTATAATTTCAGGTTCGAGTTCTACTTTATGCAAGGTTTTCACGGTGTTTTGAATATGAAGAATCAATTTCTCTATATCTGAAGAGCTTGCATTGTCTTGATTGATAATGTAGTTTGCGTGTTTTTCTGAGACACAGGCACCACCAATGCAATAACCTTTTAAACCGCTTTCCTCTATTAATTTTGCCGCATAGTTACCATTTGGATTCTTAAACACACTGCCGCAGCTAGCGAGACCTATTGGCTGGGTAGAGTTTCTTTTGTGCAGTAAATCGCGAACATTGTCATTGGCCTCTTCAAGGTCAAAATCAAATTGCGCGCTAATAAAAAACTCATCAACATGGTTGTGAGTCACAGAACGATAATCGATAACAAAATCACTCTTGTCTCTTTGTTGAATCTTGCCAGCCAGATTAATAGTTCTAACCGAAACGACATATTGCCAAATTTCAGACCCAAATGCACCAGCATTCATGGCAAGGGCGCCACCAACACTGCCAGGTATTGCGCTTAGAAACTCCGCTCCATGCTTGAGATTGGTTTGGGCAAATCTGGAAAGCTTTGCCAGTGTTGCACCAACTTCAGCCCCGATAAGTCCGTTTGAAAGGGTCAGTTCATTTAGGTGCTTGGTATGAATAGTAACACCATTGAAGCCATTATCACGAACCAGTAAGTTGCTTCCCAAGCCAAGAAACAGAACAGGTAAATGGTTGTGATTTAAAAATTCTGAGAGCTCTTCGATATTTTCCGGTGAACAAAATTCACGAGTGATTCCTCCTGCCCTTAATGAGCAGTGTTTGGACATTGGTTCGTCGTATTTCAGCATTCCTAGGGCGAGGTGAAATATTCCTTTAATTGGTGAGGGATTTTATTAACGTCTCCGGCACCAAGAGTCAGAATGACATCATTCTTATGAATAACGTTCGGCAATATGTCAAGGATTTCAGTGCTATTGCTGACCACAATAGGGTCAATCGAGCTTCTTTGCCTAATCGAATTGGCAAGCGCTGATGAGGTGATTTGTTTGATTGGCTTCTCGTTGGCAGAATAAATATCAAGCAAAATCAGTACATCAGTTTTGGAAAGGCAACTCACAAATTCATTAAACATGTCCCTGGTACGTGAATATCTGTGTGGCTGAAAAATTACCACCAGACGGTTGGTAGGGTAGGTATTTCTCAGCGTGCTCAGAACGGCGGCAATTTCATTAGGGTGATGTCCATAGTCGTCAAACAGTGGAACAGTCTTCTTATTCACCGTTATTGTTTGATGGTAATCTAATCTTCTCGAGACGCCACTGAAATTCGCCAGCGCCTTTTGAATAAGTTTTGGCTTTATTTCTAGCTCAAGAGCAACACTAATAGCTGCTAGGGCGTTAAGTATGTTGTGTTTTCCTATTAGGTTGAGTGTTACAGGAAATTTCTTTTGAAAACTGTGACAATCGACATCAAAATCCATTTTCATTTTCTTTTGGACCACATTCGAAGCTTTTACATCAGCATCATCGCTGAAGCCATAACTCAATATAGGTCGGTGAACCTTTGGCAGTATATCTTGCACTCCCTGGTCATCAATACAGGCAACACATACTCCGTAAAATGGCAGATTGGAGGTAAAATTAACGAAGGCTTTGATGAGGTTATTGTAGTTGTGTTTGTATGTGCCCATATGGTCTTCGTCAATATTGGTAATAACACTCAACATGGGCTGTAGATGAAGGAATGAGGCGTCACTTTCATCGGCTTCAGCGACAAGATAGTCGCTTTTCCCTAATTTTGCGTTCATCCCCGTCGCGTTTAAAATGCCACCAATAACATAGGTTGGGTCTAGCTTCGCTTCGCTCAGTATATGAACTATCAGGCTGGTTGTCGTGGTTTTTCCGTGCGTCCCAGCTACAGCAATACCAAAACGGAACCGCATTAATTCTGCCAACATTTCGGCTCTTGGTACGACCAATAGTTTTTGCTTTTTAGCTGCCTGAAGTTCAGCATTATTTTTATTAATGGCAGAGGAGACAACGACGGCCTGCTTGCCAACAACATTGTCGGCATGTTGCTTGTAAGAAATGCTACAACCCATCTTTTCGAGTCTTTTTGTGGCTTCATTTGACTGGATATCAGAACCAGACACTTCATAACCTAGATTATTTAAGACTTCAGCAATGCCGCTCATTCCTGAGCCTCCAATGCCTATAAAATGAATTTTCTTTATTTTTGAGCGGGTTGGATTGTCAATGATTGTCATTTTTTGCTAAGTGTTATGATAGTTATTGCTTGGATTCCTTGGCCTTTTCCAAAGGCAGTAAGTCCTTCGCCTGTGGTTGCAGTGATGCCTACATCATTTATGCTAATGCCGCATAAGTCGGCAATATTTTGTTTCATTGCGTCAATATGGGGTGAAATTTTTGGTATTAGGCATTCAATTGAGATGGCGATATGGTTGATTTTATATTGTCTGATATCTTCAAGCGCCTTTTTCAAATAGACACGACTGTCTGTGATACCTTTTTGACAAAGTTCGTCTGCAATTGGGCCGATTATATTAATACCTGTAACGCTAGAAATGGCGTTTGTTAATGAATGAAATACAACATCTGCGTCACTATTGCCGCTTAGCCCTGTTTCGTCATTAATAGTTATTCCAGCCAGTATTAAAGGTTTTCCTGGAGTTTTTTCGAAAGCATGTGAGTCTTGCCCAATACCGGTTTTTATTGTCATTCTTTATTTAAGTAGTAGTTAGCTAATTGCAGATCATCTGTGTGAGTAATTTTAATGTTGCTTTTGGAGCTAGGTATGATTTTTATTGAACAACCTAGTCGTTCTATTGCCTCTGCTTCGTCAGTAATATGGACCTTGTCTTGAACTGCTTTTTCAAGTGCTCGCTTTAGAAGTCCAATGCGAAACATTTGAGGGGTTTGCGCGTGGATTAAATTATTTCTTTCAATGGTCTTAACAATATGCTCGTCTTTGGCCATTTTTAATGTATCTACGATTGATGTGGCGAGAATTCCCCCGACGGGGTGGTTGTCAACCATTTTTATTAGTTGCTCTACATCTTTTATCCTTATGCAGGGGCGAACAGCATCGTGTACAAGTACCCAGTCATCTTCTCTGGCAAATTTAACTAATTCATTGAGTGCATTTAGAACCGAGTGAAATCGTTCACTTCCGCCAAAAGTGGTAGCAAGAATTTTGTCGTGAGTGGAAAAGGGTGACATTGCAAAATGCTCATCATCTTCTGCTATGGCGATTACGCAGCCTGATATTTGCCTCATATTTAACAAAGTCCCAAGGCTTTGATCAAGAATGGTTGAGCCATTATCAAGTTCCAGATATTGTTTTGGTAAAGATGTATTCATGCGTGAGCCTTTACCACTGGCTGGTATGATTAAGAAGTAGTTATCATCATGCATGATAGCTAGATTTCCTTTTAGGAATGAGAGATTAATGGTTATTATTATAAAGTAGACTCAGCAGGCTCTTGTATATTATCAGTGTCCTTTATTTGCTCGATTTGATAGTAGACTTCACCTTCTTTAATTAGACCATATTTAAAACGCGCTTTTGATTCAACTAGCGTCATATCTTCTTGAGTGTAGCCGTGGATTTGTTTTGTTAAGTCTTGGTTTTCAATTTCTAATTGTTTATTAGTCAATACTATGTCATTGATTGATTTTTGCTTTTGTTTAATTACATTGGGGAAATCATTAACAAAAAAATTTTGCTTGATTAATGCTGCCGACATTATGACAAGCAAGAAAGTAACCTTGTACTTAACAATAAAACCAACTATTCCTTTATGAGTGCTGTCTCGCATAGTTTCGTTTAATGATTTAAATAACTAGTATATTATTTTATAGTTGATGTTAAGTAGGTTTTTGAATAATAATCGTGCAGCGGGATTTTATGTTTATTGAATAGTTGAAAAACAAACCCAATGCCGACTAATGAAATGCTCGCGAGAAAAAATCTGATTAAAGATTGACTGTATGTAATATGTGTTCCATTACTTTGTACAATTTCAAATTTCCAGGCCTTCATTCCTAGTGTTTGTTTGCCTTTTACCCAGGATAATGCAAAATAACCGTATGTAAGCGGTAATGGGCAAAGAAAAAAGAATATAGGGCTTGTTATGGCTTGTTTATTTGAAATTATTATGATAACAATGCCTGAGACGAAAAAAACCAATGAAAAAACCAAAAATAAGTCATAGCTCATGGAGCCTAGACGACGAACAAGAGAAACATTAGATTCCATGATGGATACAGTAATTATTTAGGTTTAATTTCAAAATCTTTAACAAGGCTAAATAAAAAAAACTCAGTTGAGTATAAAACGGTATGCATTTTACCTAACTCCTGTGTTCTAAGAAAAGGCTATTTTCTGTAGAGCTAGGTGTCACTTTTCTTTACAACCTTTGAAGAAAACTGACCTTGCTTTAGTTTGGTACCGACAATATCACCTAACTCAACATCATTAGTTGACAATAGAACGCTCCCTTGGTCATTATGGGTAATGCTATAGCCCCTAGAAAGAGTGCTTAGAGGGGACAGTATATGGAGTCGGTTCGCCTGATGATTTAATTGCTTTGATTCATTCTTAATTGAATATTTCGTACTAAGATGAAGGCGACTATTGAGTTGATGAAGCTGCGATCTATAGATTTGACAGGCTCCAGTGACATTTTTTAAGAGTCGCTCCTTGGAGGTTTTGCTTTGTTCAAGCCTGAAATCAATGAGACGGTAGGGAGAGTGTTGGTTTAATTCAGTTTTTAGCGCCCCTAGTTTAGAATTTAAAAGTACAAATATGTTACGAATGAAGTAATTAAGTCGTAATTCGTAATCGTCCAGTTTTTGAGCGTTTTTTTGTAGTTGGTCCCTAGGGTCAGATATTCTGAATTGTAATTGTTTCAGTATTAGTTTGTTGTTTTCAATGGTTTGCTTAACATGTTCTAATAACTGTTTCCTGAGTTTTCTTGAAAGATCTAACAATGTTAGTCTGTCTGGTGTAGCAATGACAGCTGCAGCTGTCGGTGTCGGCGCCCTAACATCTGCAACAAAGTCGGCAATTGTGGTGTCTGTTTCGTGCCCTATAGCGCTTATGAGTGGAGTATGGCAGGAAAAAACAGCTCTCGCTAGCTCTTCTTCATTAAATGACCATAAATCCTCTAATGAACCCCCACCTCTAGCCAATATAAGTACATCACAAAGTTTTGAATTATCAGCACTTTCAAGCGCATTTATTATTTTTTTATGTGCATTTTCACCCTGCACAACTGTATCGTAAAGCAGTATATTTGTATAGGGATATCTTTGTTTCAGGACATGGACAATATCTCTAATTACTGCTCCACTAGAAGAAGATATAACACCTATGGTTTTAGGTGATACAGGCAGTTTCTTTTTATTTGCCTCGTCAAATAGACCTTCATTTAGTAGTTTATTTTTGAGCTGATCAAAGGCAAGTTGAAGATTGCCAACTCCTGCAGGCTCCATCTGTTGAACAATCATTTGAAAATCACCTCTAAGCTCATAAACTGTAGGCGCTCCGCGCATGACAACAGACATCCCATTTTCAAGGGTAAAACGTATATTGCGTTGACTTAAACGAAAGAATGCACAGCGAATCTGTCCAGTCGAATCTTTTAATGAGAAATACCAGTGACCGGAAGATGGTTTTGATAGGTTTGATATTTCTCCCTGAATCCAGCAATGGGGTATATCTTTTTCTATTGAATTTTTACATAAATGTAAAAAATCCGAGACTGTATAGATTTCGTCCTGATTGAACATCAGTTCTTTAAGTAAACAAACACAGCGCCGGTACCACCGCTATTTTGTGGACAGGAGCTAAATGCAAGAACCTGTGGATGCTGTTTCAAGTAGTGCACAACTTGAGACTTCATAATTGAGAGATCTTGTTCTGAATGAAAACCTTTTCCATGGATAACATGAATAAAGTTTTCGTCCTGATGGTAATGGATAAAATTTGACAAGGAACGGCAAGCCTCTTTGATGGTTTGACCATGCAAGTCAATAGATGGTGGGCGGTCAAGATTTCCTTGTTTCATTTTCTTGATTGTTTTAGGGGAAACGCCACTCTGGGAGTGACTTACAGGCTCTGCGCCTCTAAGGTTGGGTTCAGATAAATAGCTATACGAGTCGAAAGGTCTGTTCCAGTTAGTTTTGTTCGACTCTATCTCTTTATCTGCATCCTTATCAATCGGGATTTTTTTATCTATAGCGTTTCTAAATAGAGATTTGTCACTTTCACTGATCATAATAAATTGCCGGTTAGATAAAAAAACCCTCGATTGAGGGCTTTTATTATAGCAATGATTTGCCGTTTAGAATCTAACCTTAACAGCGAAAATTAGAGCTCTGGGTTAGAGCGCCTTGATTTGAGCAGATAAACGAGATTTTTTTCTAGCAGCTTGGTTTTTATGAATCAAGCCTTTGTTTACAGCCTGATCTACATTTTTTTGCATTGCTGCAAAGCCGAGGATTGCCTCTTTTTTATTTCCAGCTTCAATTGCGTATGCAACTTTTTTTATAAAAGTGCGAGCCTTGGCTCGGATTTGTGAGTTGTGTTTGTTGCGCTGGACCGCTTGTCTTGCGCGTTTTCTTGAACCTGCTGAATTGGCCATATTGTCTTATATATTGCTAAATTACAAAAACCCTGAATTATAAAGTCTCGGTACTAATTATGCAAGCGTTTGTTTGTGTAAATACTATGCACTTAAGGTATTTACGTATTGCAATGTTTTTTTCTTATTTAGTAGAAGGTGCCATGTTTTGCCACCCTGCGATTTCCATAAAGACACAGCTCGCACTCCTGCAAGAAGTAGTGCTCTAATATGGTTAGCCGTATTTTGGTTTGTAAGGTAGATTTGTTCCCCCCTTACCATAATTGTTGGGTTAAGGCTTCCTAGCGTGTTTTTATAGAGTTCAGCGAGCCTAGCGATGGTGTTGGTATGATAAATATCAAAAAATTCCTGCTCCTTTATGGCTTCAATTTCGCTTGAAATTTTGTTTAATAAATGAGGCTCCTTCATTAGTTTATTCTCAAGATTAATCAGTGCGGTGGTGTAAAGCATGATATTTTTCATATTTATAGGTTTAGGAGCCAGCACTGTTTTCAAAGAACTTATGCCAACCTTTAAATCATCAGGTGAGCGAAAGATTTCTTTAATAGAGGTACCCTGACTGACAATACTATTTAAGCTTGCTTTATTGCTATGAGTATCACATCGACCTGTGGAAGCGAGCTGATGCACAAGGGCTGTTGTTTGGAATATACTTGCAAGTGCAAGGGTTTGTTGTTCTGATTTATTCATTTGATCTCGACTCAATAACGCTACCACCTAAACAAACATCATCATCATAGAAAACAATTGACTGCCCAGGTGTGACAGCTCTTTGAGGTTGACTAAAATTGACCTTAATGCAGCCTTTGTCTTTGAACTCTATATTGCAATCTTGGGATGCCTGACGATAGCGTATTTTGGCACTACATTGGTGTGGTAAATTTGGTTCGTTTCCTATCCAGTGTACACTATCAGCGACAAGTGTTTGGTGGTAAAGTGAAGGGTGGTCGCCTTGAACGACAACAATTTCATTCGAATCTAGGCGCTTTTCAGCAACAAACCACGGTTCAGAAGAGTCACTATAACCGCCACCAATTTCTAGACCTTTTCTTTGTCCGATAGTATAAAAAGGTAGGCCCTGGTGGTGTTTAATGAATTGACCTTTCTCATCAATAATGTTTCCTTTTTCTTTTGGTAAATAGGTGGTTAAAAATTCAGAAAAGGGTCTTTCTCCGATAAAACAAATTCCGGTAGAGTCTTTTTTGTTTGCTGTAACAAAGTTATTTTTTGTTGCTATGTCACGTACTTCTTTTTTATTCAATTCACCCAATGGAAAAAGACTCTGAGAGAGTTGCGCTTGATCCAGCAGGTGCAAGAAATAGCTCTGATCTTTGTTACCGTCTATCGCGGCTTTTAAAAAATGTTGATCATTGATTTTATCTATCCTTGCATAATGACCTGTCGCTATCTTGTTTGCGCCTAGATCCTTTGCATAATCCAGGAATGCTTTAAACTTTATTCTCTGGTTACATAAAACATCTGGGTTTGGAGTTCTTCCCTTCTTGTGTTCGGAAAGGAAATGTTCAAAAACATCTTCCCAATATTCATGAGAAAAGTTAACGGTATGGAGTTTAATGCTGAGCTTTTCAGCTACCTGCTGAGCATCAGCAAGGTCTTCTGCGGCACTGCAATATTCATCGTCATCGTCCTCATCCCAATTCTTCATAAACAAGGCTTCAACATTGAATCCTTGTTCGAGGAGTAGAAGGGCGGCGACAGATGAGTCAACACCGCCGGATAAGCCAACAATGATTTTAGGGTTAGCGGAATTCATTTATTGTTATCGTAAGCGTTGACAATAAGTTTGACGAGTTGGTTTCTAACAACATCCTGGGAATCAAAGTCACAAAAAGCAATCTCGTTCATATCTTTTAAGATATTTGTTGCGTCTAGAAGTCCCGATTGTGAGGGGTTGGCTAAATCTATCTGGGTGATGTCACCGGTAATGACCATTTTTGAGCCAAAACCCATTCTCGTTAAAAACATTTTCATCTGGGGTATGGTTGTATTCTGCGCCTCGTCAAGAATAATGAAGGAATCATTAAGTGTTCTGCCGCGCATAAATGCAAGGGGCGCTACCTCGATTATGTGCTTTTCAATTAACTTGTTGACCTTCTCAAAACCCAGAAATTCATATAACGCATCATAAATGGGACGCAAATAAGGGTCTACTTTTTCACTCAAGTCTCCTGGCAAAAAACCTAACTTTTCCCCAGCCTCAACGGCAGGCCTGACCAAGACAATTCTCCTGACATTTGAACTCTCTAGTGCCTCAACTGCCCTTGCAACAGCAAGATAGGTTTTTCCCGTGCCAGCAGGCCCGATTGCAAAGATGGCATCCTTTTCAGCAATAGCGTTAACGTAGTTTTGCTGGTTAATGCTGCGAATATGTATATGTTTACGGCTAGTTTTTATAGTAATCGCCTTAGTTGAGCCGTTGCCACTGTTCTGTGACTTGATAGACAATTCAACGTCACCAGCATCAATTATTTTCTTTTCGGATATAGAAAGTAAATCTTGCAAAACACAAAC
>CAJWTP010000033.1 GCA_913047325.1 uncultured Gammaproteobacteria bacterium | reverse complement strand
CGGCCAGATAGTGGTTATGCTCTCCCCCAACAAGACAGCAAAACACGGCATTAGATTCCATCCAGCCCAAGGTGTCATTGGTAGGTATTATTGCAAAATCAAACGATACGTATCTTGATATAGGTCAATTTTTCCAAAATATAAAACCGACATAGACTTTTATATATATATAATTATGTTGAGGATGAATTGCTATTTATAGCTTCAAAAAAAGATTTAATTGTTAGCCATAGAACACTTGATAGAGCCGGGATTTTACAAGTAGGGTCCACTTCTAATTTATGAGACAATAGTTCAATATGAATTCTAAACCCAACAATGCCCATCTATACCTTGATTTCTTGTCTGGGTTGCCGCTATTTGATAGTATGCAAGGTCAAGAAATTGAATCAATACTTTCATTAATAAAAGAAAAAAATTACCGAAAAGGAGAGATGTTCTCTATTGATCTTGATAGCCGACCTCGACTTTACATAACGTATGATGGCCAGTTTAAACTGACAAAGGTCAATGAGCGTGGCGATGAAATGATTTTAAGGGTGGTGAACAAAGGGGAAGTTATCTCTCCAATGCATTTTTCACATTATTATGATGTTTCCGCTGAATTTGTAAAAGACACCACTCTGTTCTACCTTTCTGAGGATAAAGTCAATGACCTGATCAAGAGCAACCCTTTATTTGCAAAAAATATCATCAATATGCTGGCTGAAAGCGTTCAATCTCTAATGATGACAGCAGAGGTGTGGCGTTTAAAAAATACTAAGGAAAGGTTGGGCTGGTTTTTGGCCTCCGTTAATACAAATAATTTAGGCAAGTTGCCAATATCTAAATCACTGCTTGCCTCCTATCTAGGCATGACACCAGAGTCACTTTCAAGGGCATTAAGAAAACTCAAGGATGAAGGCATTTCGATTGAAAACAAAGCCATTAAAATGCAAACCGGCAAAGAGCTTTGTTCGTACTGTGATAGAGTTATAGGCACTAACTGTAACCTTTTTGGCTCTAAAGATTGCCCGCTTTTCTAATTTCCGCCCATAGTTATTTTAAGATTCTTGATTTAAATCAAAGATAAAAACCCCCCGAATAAACATAATAGCCAGCAAATATATTTATTACTGGCTAAAACATGTTTACAACAAAAAAAGCGCAAGCCACCTCGGTACTGACGGCCAATACATTTGCATTCACATCATGCTTTGCTGTATGGGTTATGTTTTCCATTATTGGTATCCCAATAAAAGACCTCCTTGATTTGTCTGAAACCCAATTTGGCTTACTAGTGGCAACCCCAATTTTGACAGGTTCATTAGCAAGACTGCCTATAGGGATGTTAACAGATAGGATGGGTGGCCGCACCGTTTACCTTTTCTTAATGCTAGCAATTATTGTCCCTTTGTGGCTTATTGGTGAGGCGACAAAATATTGGCAATTTTTGTTTTTAGGCTTGTTTATTGGTATTGCTGGAGCAGCCTTCTCAGTTGGCATTGCCTACACATCTAAATGGTTTGATGATGATAAACAAGGATTTGCGATGGGTATTTTTGGTTCTGGCAACGCTGGCGCAGCAGTTACTAAATTTATAGCGCCTTCTTTGGTTCTTGCCTATGGTTGGCAGATGGTACCCAGAGTTTATGCCGTTAGTATGATTGTTGTTGTGATTATCTACTGGATATTTACCTATGAGGACCCCAGTCATCGTATATCTGCAAGAACAACTATCAAAGATCAACTAAGCATGTTAAATGATCCCAAGATATGGAAATATATGCAGTATTACTCATTGGTCTTTGGAGGCTTTGTTGCGATATCTCTATGGATAACAAAATATTATATTAACGAGTATGGCTTTGACTTAAGAACTGCAGCCTTTCTAGCGACAATATTCGTATTACCTTCCGGCGTTATTCGTGCACTGGGTGGTTGGTTTTCTGATAAATACGGAGCTTACAAGGTTACCTGGTGGGTAATGTGGATTTCATTGGGGTGTTTGTTTTTCATGTCATACCCGCAAACAGCTTTGATTATTAAAACAACAACTGGTGAAGCTATGTTTGATATCAGCCTTAATGTGTGGGTTTTTACTGCTCTGCTTTTTGTGCTTGGTCTTGCATGGGGTTTCGGCAAGGCTTCAGTATTTAAATTCCTATCCGATGAATATCATGATAACATCGGCACCGCCTCAGGACTTGTTGGTCTGGCAGGGGGTTTGGGCGGGTTTTTATTGCCTATTATGTTTGGAGTTATCATAGATTACACTCACATTAATTCAGCGATATTTATGTTGCTGTATGGCGCAACAGGTGTTTCTCTTATCTGGATGCACTACACCTTTTCCAAGGAAGAGGAAGAGAGACATATACAACAAGCTAACGATATTGTCCTTGAAGAATACAAAGAAGCTCACGGTGATGAGGCTTTGATATCAGCCCGTGCGATATTAGAACAGGCAGACTTAATCGAAGAGCTGACCCAAAGATATAACAACTTCAAAAACAAACATAAAAGCTTTAAATAACTGATCTTAACAGGAGAAAAGAATAGTGGCCCATAACTTAGAAAATTGGAATCCAGATGACGCGTCAGAATGGGAAAGTACAGGCAAAACTATAGCCACTAGAAATCTGTGGATATCTATCCCAAGCCTATTGGCAGGATTTGCTATATGGATAATGTGGAGCGTTATTACTGTACAAATGCTTAATGTCGGTTATGGCGGTTTTGAAAAATCACAATTATTTACATTGGCAGCGATTGCAGGGCTTTCTGGCGCAACACTGCGTATTCCGTCAACCTTCTTTATTCGCCTAGCTGGTGGTAGAAATACCATTTGGCTAACCACAACTCTTTTGATATTACCAGCCTTAGGCTTAGGTATTGCACTATCAAGACCTGATACACCATTCTGGCATTTCCAGATTCTGGCTTTACTATCTGGCTTTGGTGGCGGTAACTTTGCCTCTTCAATGTCAAACATATCTTACTTCTTCCCGAAAAAGATTCAAGGCTATTCATTGGGCATGAACGCAGGACTTGGTAACTTTGGGGTAACAACCATGCAGATCTTGATACCTCTAGTGATGACAATGGCAGTAATGGGCAATCCTACTGAACTGCAGATTGCCTCAGGTACGCTTATTGGCAAGATTCCAGCGGGTACCGAGACTTATCTGCAAAATGCAGGTTATGTTTGGTTAATTATCCTAATTCCATTATCACTAGCAACATGGATGGGTATGAACAATATTACTGAAGATCACGTATCTCCAAATATTGACTCAACTATGGGTGCGTTTATCAAGATTATCGTTATGTTGATTCTTGGTCTGGCAACTGCAGCATTTGGTTTATATCTAATGCTTCCAGAGGCGGTAAATGGTTCAGGACTTATGATTAGTAAATGGGTAGCTCTGCCAATTGTAATTGCTTTAACGGTATTACTACTTAAGCTATTGCCACTGGGTAAAGACTATAAAGAAGGTATTAACCGTCAATACAAGATCTTTAATAATAAGCACACATGGGCGATGACTCTTATCTATACCATGACATTCGGATCATTCATTGGCTATTCGGCAGCGCTTGCATTATCAATTAAAGTTATTTTTGGGTTTCAACACATCATGGTCGATGGCGTTATGACACACAATTCTGTTAACCCAAATGGCCCTTCTGCTCTTACCTATGCCTGGATGGGTGCTTTTGTTGGCGCACTTATCCGTCCAATTGGCGGCATGATTGCTGATAAGATGGGCGGCGCTAAAGTAACGCAAATCATCTCTGCAGTAATGGTGGCCTCAGCATTAGGCGTAGCCTACTTTATGAAACAGGCTTATGCATCGGCAACACCTGAAGAGTTCTTTTATCCATTCTTAATCCTATTTGTGCTTTTATTTGCCATGACCGGTATTGGTAACGGCTCTACCTTTAGGACAATATCACAGGTATTTAATAAAGAACAGGCCGGCCCTGTCCTCGGCTGGACATCCGCAGTGGCCGCCTATGGTGCGTTTATCATTCCAAAAGTGTTTGGTGAGCAAATAAATGCTACAACGCCAGAGGTTGCACTGTATGGTTTTGCAGTGTTCTACGCGGCTTGTATGGTGATTAACTGGTGGTTCTACCTGCGCAAAGAGGCAGAATTTCAAAACCCATAAGAAGCCTTAATACAATTTACTAATTATTACGGAGAAATAAATGAGCCATTTCTTAGATCGATTTAGGTACTTTAATCGTATCGAGTCAACTTATTCAAAAGGGCACGGCATCGTTACCAAAGAAGATCGCGCCTGGGAGGACACATACCGAAACCGCTGGCGTCATGACAAAATTGTCAGGTCAACACATGGCGTTAACTGTACCGGCGGCTGCTCATGGCAAATTTTCGTTAAAAACGGTTTGGTTTCTTATGAAATGCAACAAACAGACTACCCGCGCACACGTGAAGATTTACCCAACCACGAACCAAGAGGGTGCCAGCGTGGCGCTTCTTTTTCATGGTATCTATATAGTCCGCATCGTATAAAGTATCCTCTCATTCGTGGACGCCTACTTGAGTTGTATCGCTCAGAGCGGAGTGGCGGCAAAGACCCTGTGGAGGCTTGGGAATCAATCCAAACCAACAATCAAAAACGTGAAAGCTATATTGGTGTTCGTGGTTTGGGAGGTTTCGTTCGTTCAACATGGGATGAGATAGTAGAAATAACTGCAGCGGCGAACGTTTACACTATAAAAAAATGGGGCCCTGACCGTATCTATGGTTTCAGCCCAATTCCGGCAATGTCTATGATTTCATATGCTGCTGGCTCAAGATACCTATCAATGATTGGTGCAGGCGTCGGTTCTTTCTACGACTGGTATTGCGACCTGCCTCCTTCCTCTCCACAAGTATGGGGTGAACAAACAGATGTGCCAGAATCAGCCGACTGGTACAACTCTAAATATATTATTGTTTGTGGTGCAAATTTGCCAATGACGCGTACCCCAGATGCTCACTTTGCAGTTGAGGCACGTTATAACGGCACTAAGATTGTTTCCATGGCGCCTGACTATGCAGAATACGTTAAGTTTGCAGATTTGTGGATGCCGGTTAAACAAGGCACAGATGCGGCGGCATTTATGGCAATGGGTCATGTTGCACTTAAAGAGTTTCATGTTGATAACCAGGAACCTTACTTTGCAGAATATGCTCGTAGCTTTACTGATTTCCCGATGCAAGTTATTCTTGAAAAAGTTGATGGCAGGACAGTTACAGGACGATTCCTGCGTGCATCAGACTTTGATAATAACCTAGGCGAGGACAACAACCCAGAATGGAAGACTATTGTATTTGACTCCAAGTCTAAATCATTTGTTGCGCCAAACGGATCAGTTGGCTTTCGTTGGGGTGAAGAAGGCAAATGGAACATCTTAGAACAGGCTGCCGGCAAGGACATTGAGGCAGAACTGAGTTGTATTGATTCTAAAGATTGTGTGGTCGATGTTACATTCCCGCACTTTAATCCAGGCGAGGGCGATTCATTGGTTCGTAAGATTCCAGCACGCAAACTTAAGCTTGCCTCTGGTGAAGAGGCAATGATTACTTCAGTATGCGACCTGCAGATTGCGCAATACGGCATTGACCGCGGACTGGGTGATAATTTGGCAACGTCTTACGATGATGAAAGTGTCCCATACACTCCAGCATGGGCCGCTAAGATTACCGGCGTGCCGGCTAAAGATTTAGAAACAACGGGCCGTGAATTCGCTGAAAACGCTTCCAAGACTAGAGGCAAATCAATGGTAATTCTAGGCGCCGCTATTACCCACTGGTATCACACTGATATGCACTATCGTGGCATCATGAATCTACTACATATTTGTGGTTGCGTAGGTCAATCGGGTGGTGGCTGGGCTCACTACGTAGGGCAAGAAAAACTTCGTCCGCAAGCAGGCTGGGCACCAATTGCATTTGGTCTAGACTGGCAACGTCCACCGCGCCATATGGCGTCGACTACTTATTGGTACTTCCATACTGATCAGTGGCGTTATGAACGTGTTGAGGCTGATGATTTATTGGCATCAACCGCTAAAGCTAAATACAGAGGCAATCAATTGGCCGACTACAACGTTGCGGCGCAACGTATGGGCTGGACCCCATCGGTTCCACAGTTTGATCAAAATCCATTAGAACTGGCTAAAGAAGCTGAAGAAGCCGGCGCCACTGACGAGGCCGCAGTTGCAAAATATGTTGCTGATAAACTTAAAAATGGCAAACTAAGCTTTGCTTATGAAGATATCGACGCGGAAGAAAATTTCCCCCGCAACCTATTCGTATGGCGCTCTAATCTGATTGGCAGTTCATCTAAAGGGCATGAGTATTTCCTTAAGCATTTATTGGGTGCGCAAAATGGTGTGCTTAGTGAAGGCATAGAAGGGAAGTCATGCAAGGAAATTAAGTGGCATGAAAAGGCTCCCACCGGGAAGCTGGATCTTATGGTTGATATCAACTTTCGTCTAAATTCTACTGGCGCCTATTCAGATATCATATTGCCAACAGCAACCTGGTATGAAAAAGCCGACCTGAACACTACAGATATGCACCCATTCATTCATCCACTTAGCAAAGCGGTTGACCCTGCATGGGAGTCACGCTCTGACTGGCAAATCTTTAAAACTATTTCCAAGAGGTTTTCTGAATTATCAGAAAAACACCTTGGCACAAAAAAAGATGTCGTTTCGTTGCCGATGCAGCACGACACTGCTGCGGCGTTGGCACAACCATTTGGTGAAGTCAAAGACTGGAAAAAAGGCGAATGTGAAGTAATTCCAGGCAAGACAGCCCCAATCTTTAAAGTTGTGGAGAGAGATTATCCGAATACTTACGCTAAGTACATTGCCTTAGGGCCTCTAATGAAGAAGTTTGGCAATAACATCAAAGGTATCGATTGGAATACCGATGAAGAGGTTGACGAGCTAGCAGAATTTAATGGCGTAATTAAAGAGGAGGGTATTTCTAAAGGCATGCCTTCATTATCGGAAGACATTCACGTGTGTGATGCAATTATGCGTATGGCGCCTGAAACCAATGGTGAAGTAGCACATAAGTCATGGTCTGGTCAATCAGTTAAAACCGGTATTGATCACTCACACTTATACAAAGGTCGCCAAGAAGAGAAAATCACTTATAGAGATATTGTGGCACAACCACGCAAGATTATTACTGCCCCAACTTGGTCTGGTATTGAATCTGAAAAGGTTAGTTATAACGCTTGCTATACTAACTTACACGAGCGCATTCCTCTAAGAACGCTTACAGGTCGTGCGCAATTCTATCAAGACCATGAATGGATGTTAGATTTTGGCGAAGGTTTCTGCGCCTACAAGCCTGCAGTTGATATGAAAGCCGTTAATAACATTCCTGATAGTGTTAAGAATAAGCCTCACATAGTGCTTAACTGGATTACACCGCACTCTAAATGGGGTATCCATTCAACTTACCAAGATAACTTAAGAATGCTTACATTGTTCCGTGGCGGCCCGTACTTCTGGATGTCCGAGGAGGACGCTAAATCAATTGGTTTGGAGGATAACGATTGGGTTGAGGCGGTTAATGCCAATGGCGCAACAATAGCTAGAGTTGTGGTTTCACAGAGAATTCCAAACGGCATGGCAATGATGTATCACGCTCAGGAGAAGAATGTTAACGTGCCGGGCTCACCGTCTACAGGTAAGCGAGGCGGCATCTTGAATGCGGTTACCAAGACTATACCGAAGCCGACACACATGATTGGTGGTTATGCGCAACTATCTTACTCATTTAACTACTACGGCCCTATTGGCTCGAATCGTGACGAACGCGTTGTGGTTCATAAAATCGATCAAAATGTTGACTGGTTAGAAAGGCCACTCACACCAGAGAGGGAGGCGCAGAAGAATCCTCCAGGAATCAATAACTAATTTAGTACAGGAGAACAAAGATGAAAATAAGAGCACAAATTTCAATGGTACTGAATCTAGATAAGTGTATTGGTTGTCACACTTGTTCAGTAACTTGTAAAAACATTTGGACTAACCGTAAAGGCGTTGAGTATGCTTGGTTTAACAATGTTGAATCTAAGCCCGGTATTGGCTATCCAAAGAATTGGGAAGACCAAGAAAAATGGAAAGGCGGCTGGAAAGTTGATAACAACAAGCTCGAACTTAAAGCCGGTGGGCGTTTTTACAAGATGTTGAACCTTTTTGCTAACCCAGATATGCCTGAGATTGATGACTACTATGAGCCATTTGAATATAAGTGGCATGGATTAAAATCGTCCCCACTATCAGAGGCGACGCCCACAGCAAGGCCTATATCGCGGATAACAGGTAAAGACATGGAGAAGATTGAATGGGGACCTAACTGGGAAGACGATCTTGCCGGTGAATTTGAAAAGCGCTCTAAAGATGTTAACTTTGAGAATGTAAATAAAGAAATTTACAAAGACTTCGAAAATACATTTCATATGTACCTTCCTCGCCTTTGTAACCACTGTCTTAACCCTGCCTGTGTAGCGTCGTGTCCTTCAGGGGCGATCTACAAGCGAAAAGAAGACGGCATCGTGCTGGCCGACCAAGACAAGTGCCGTGGTTGGCGTATGTGTGTGTCCGGCTGCCCTTATAAAAAAGTTTACTATAACTGGGAGTCAGGCAAGGCTGAGAAATGTATTGGCTGTTATCCAAGAATTGAATCTGGCTTGCCGATGGCATGTGCGGAGTCTTGTGTAGGACGTATACGTTATGTCGGCGTGATGCTTTATGATGCTGACAAGATAGGCGCAACAGCTACAACAGAGAATGAACAAAATCTATACCAAGAACATTTGGATACATTTTTGGATCCAAACGACCCTGAAATTATAAAGCAGGCTTTGGAAGACGAGGTACCACAATCTTGGATTGACGCAGCCCAAAAATCACCGGTATATAAAATGGCTAAGGAGTGGAAAATAGCATTTCCAATTCACCCCGAATACCGTACCCTGCCAATGATGTGGTATGTGCCGCCTCTTTCGCCAGTGCAAAGTCAAATTGACAAGGGCAATTTAGAAACCAGTGCAAATGGCATTCTTCCAACAGCCAAATCACTACGCCTTCCTGCAAAATATCTTGCGAATCTATTCACTGCAGGAGATGAAAAACCAATTATAAGCTCTATTACAAAATTACTAGCAATGCGTTCACATCAACGCAGCATGTCTATTGAAGGAAAGCAAAATGAAGAGGCATTGGCCAGGGCTGGAATTAGCGTTGAACAGGCCGAAGAAATGTATCGCTATCTTGGTATTGCCAACTGGGAGGATCGTTTCGTAATCCCGACATCACATGAAGAAATGCGTCACGAAGATCCATATGGCTTCCAAGGTTATAGTGGTTTCACCGGTGGAAATATCAGTTCCCATGGCCAAGAAGGTGGCAAAGGATTTAGTCTCTTCCCAGCACCACGTAAAAAAGGAGTAATCACAGTCGAGCATCTGCCACGCCACAAGAAGGATTAAGGAGAACTAATATGCAAGTATTTGCTGTTATATCAAAGCTTATCGATTATCCAGATAGCGAATTAATTGAAAATTTGGATAGCGTTATTGAATATATTAAAGATTCATCAGAAATAGCAACGGATGAAAAAGAAATACTGATGGAGTTTGTTTCATGGATGAGGTCTCATACTTCGATAAAGTTACAGGAAACGTACGTTGAAACGTTCGACATGGTGCCAGAGCATGATCTACATTTAACTCACCATATATTTGGCGATGATAGAGGTCGTGGCCCTGCACTAATCGATTTGTCCGAGCATTTGAAAAATGAAGGGCTGGAGGTTAAAGAAGGTGAAATACCTGACTTTTTGCCACTACTGTTGGAATATGCATCTACCCTTGACGATATCAAGTCGAGAGCGTTTCTGGGTGATGCTAAAAAGATTATAAAAATCATAGCGGATAACTTAGACAAAGCAAAAAGCCCTTATTCAAAATTAATCAGAATAGTCGAAAAGCATAGCTGTTTGACTATCGCAGCATAAGGAGAAGCAAGATGACATTAAACAACTTTTTATTTGGAATTTATCCATATATAGCGGGTGTGGTATTTATTCTAGGCAGCTGGATTCGATATGATCGAGAGCAATATACCTGGAAAACAGACTCATCTCAACTGCTTGAAAGTAAATATTTAAAAATTGGCAGCAATATTTTCCACGTCGGGATTATTGGTATCTTTTTCGGGCATGCATTAGGCATGCTATTGCCCCATAGTTGGTGGCAATTTATTGCTACAGACGTTCAACATCAATATATCGCAATATATTCTGGAGGTATCCTTGGAGTGGCAGCGCTGTTCGGAGGATTTATTCTTTTTGTTCGTCGCATTTCAAATGAGCATGTTAAAGCCGTCAGTCGTTTCAGAGATACCTTTATTATCGCCTTGCTAGTTATTACAGCCTTGTTGGGTTTGCTTTCAATTCCTAACTCTTTTCACCACGCAAGTGAGGGAAATGTTGAAACTATGTTGGTGCTTTCTGAATACTTAAAAAGCATTGCCACTTTCAATGTCAATGCAGATCTAATAAAAGATGTTCCAGCGGTTTACAAGATTCACATGTTTGTAGGTATGACCATATTCTTAATCTTCCCATTTACCCGTTTGGTTCATGTATGGTCAGTGCCAATGACATACTTGCTACGACCTTACCAGATCGTTAGAGAAAAAAGGATAAGAACTAACTAGGTTATTTTTCTTTAGAAATCGTAAACCAGATTATTCTCAATAGTGCCCAATACACTATCCAGCACATTGATGACCGATGGGCTATCTGCAATTGCTACTTGATTGTCACTAGTCTCTGTAGCGTCATACTCTTGTAATTTAGAGGGCAGGTCCGAGAAGAGGGCTTCGTTACTTTCTAAGTCCTCTAGATCAGCTAACACCTCAAGACTAATCTTGTCATTTTCTATGCTTGATAAAGAGTTCTGCTGATTACTTTGTGAGTTCTGTGTTTGAGTCACTAAGCTCTCAGTATCAATTAATTCAAAGTCGCTCTGTTTCATGTCGCTGTACTCAATTAACATTTCTTTGACGTGCTCCATTGCCTCGACTCTTTCAACGTAAACACCGCCAACCTGTTCGATGACTTGTTTTACCTCGCTCGAACTTGCCTCTCTTAGGTCGAGCTCAATATTGGCGAGATTGAAGGCGCTAAATCAATTTATAGCCCTTTATTTTTTTAATGCTAAATACCGCCTCATGGAAATGAATGACCTTGTAATGTATCCGAAAGGATAGCTACCAACATGGACCAATTTGGTAAAAGGGAAGTAGGCAAAAAAGAAGAGCGAAACGATAATGTGAAGCTTGTTGATAAATGGAGCGCCCGCCATCATCGAAGCATCTGGTTGCAATGTAAAAATGCTGCCAATCCAAGGGCCCGCCGAATAAGATATTCCGAAGACCATTTCTACGGCTGCTTGATAAAGTCCCAAGCCATCGATAACAATCAAAAACAGTAGAACAATGTAATCATCGGGTGTACTCATAGCCTTTACCTGCGGGATGACGACTCTACGGACAAGAGCCCATGTTGCTCCATATAAAAAAAGAATTCCGCCAGCGAACCCGACCCATCTGAAAAAATCGACCCAGGAGGTGAGCTCGTAGGCGCCACCGATGAACCCAGCGAGGTGTGCAACAAACAAGATTAATATACCCCAGTGCAGACACAAAGATGCAGGGCCTATGGAGGCACGTCCAAAAAATCCGGTTGAGCGGGTTGTCCACAGGTAATCGCCACGGGCACTCAGGTCCCACTTACCTCGCTGCACACTCATCATACTACTAAAGCCGCGATAAACTATGCCGCCAATAAATACTACGACGGTAATGTAGGGCAGCCCAATAAAAAAGAAGTTATCCCACATAGCTTTCTCCCTGTTGTGTTGGTTGTGTTTGTTCTACTGAGATTGGTTTCTCACTCAGTTCAATATTGATGACTCTCTCCAATGCATCAAGAAGATGAAGGTAGTGTGTGTTTAATTCCTCTAACCGAGAACGTAGTGGCGGCAAAAACGGCAATAAATATTCATTTATGAATTTATCTCTCACGGAATCGCTTTCTGACTCTGTAGTCAAAGAAAGAAAATCTACCATTAATGGCAGGTAATCTGGCAACTCCATGCCATTAGTCTTCTGCCCGAAATGGCCATAAACACCAGCCAACTCTATCATGTACTCGTTCCTGTCGGACACAGCAGAGTTGGCACACGTTTTAGGTTCGTCATAGCTATGACTTCCAAGATAAAGTGGACATTTAGGATCCAGTTCAAACAGATCAATGTAATCCTCTTCAGAAATAGCCTGTTCGCCGAGGAACGTAGAAAGCAGATCTGCACTCTCTTTGTCTATGCCGGCCAACCTTGTTATTACTTCTTCTTCCTTATCTTTATTAATTCCGCCCTCACTTGCGTCTGAATCGAGCGGATTGCACCATAACTCGGCTACGAGGGCATAAACGTCTTTCAATATTTGCTTTCTATCGACACTACTCATAATTTTTTGATTTTGTATGATGTGACTTAAAGTAGCTTTTTCTTCTCTTCATAGGCGACCATGGACTCATTTGGTCGAAGCCGGCTAGGCCACGCTCAGTATACGGACTGATGTCCGCCTCCTCGCGTTTCGCATTAGGGACCACAAAGCGTTCGTTGTAAAACGCCAGGGAAAACGATCGCACTATCTCCTTTGCATCTTCTTCGCTCAGTCCGACTCTCTTGAGCACTTCCAGGTCGGGCTTATCGTCCACCCTGATACTTCTTGAGTAGTGCCTTACCGCAAGTTGGCGTAGTAGCGTTGTCTTCACCACTTCTTCATTGCCAGCTCCAAACATACTGGCAAGGTACTTGATAGGGACACGTAATTTTTCCAATTCGTCAAGACTGATAAGCGGACCTTCTTCGGGTTTATCCATATCGAAGATGTCTTCATCCGTTGGCGTATTCTTCCCCACACTGGTCGTGATAGGGGCTAGAGGTGGAATGTAAAACAGGCTCGGCAAGGTTCGAAATTCAGGATGGAGCGGGAGCGCCAACTCCCATTTCTTAACTATTTTATAAATAGGTGAACGCTGTGCTGCATCAATCCAATCTTCACTGATGCCACTCTCTTTGGCTCCCTTTATGACCTCTGGATCAAAAGGATCCAGAATGATATCTCTTTGTGCCTCCACAAGATCTTGGTCTTCCGCTAAGGCGGCTTCTTCTACCCGATCCATGTCATAAAAAATAAGCCCGAATGAACGGATTTTTCCTACACATGAATGGAAGCAAACAGGAGGCAGGCCGGATTCGATTCTTGGATAGCAGAGAATGCATTTTTCCATCTTTCCGCTAGCCCAGTTGTAATAGGGCTTTTTATATGGGCAGGCAGAAACACAATAGCGCCAACTACGGCATCTGTTTTGATCAATCAGAACGACACCGTCCTCCTCTCTCTTATAGGCAGCGCCAGACGGACAGGCACCAGCACAACCAGGGTTGAGGCAGTGGTTGCATATACGCGGAAGATAAAAATAAAAGACATCTCTAAACTTGAGCGTGGCCTCCTTTTCCTCTTCGCTCATGTCCTTGAAATTCACATCGTACTTGCCAGTAACGTGAGCGCCGCCAGCATTATCCTCCCAGTTCACCCCCCAATTAATGGGGATGTCCTCATTTTCCGTGACCATAGACTTCGGTCTTGCGACCGGCGGCTGTTTGGACTGTTCAGAAGCATGCAGGTCATCGTAGGTGAAGGTATATACATCGCCATCTCCATAGTAGTCTTTCATCTCTGGGGTATGGGGATTAAAAAACAGATTGGAAAGCATGTAGGCTTTACTGCCATAACGGAGCTTCAGTTTATCGCCATCCTTCTTCCACCCTCCCTTCCACAGGTCCTGGTTTTCCCACTGTTTCGGATAACCGATACCCGGTTTGGTTTCGACATTGTTCCACCACATGTATTCGGCTCCCTCACGGTTCGTCCAGATGTTTTTGCAGGCAACAGTACAGGTATTGCAGCCAATGCACTTTTCCAGGTTGAAGGTCATACTCATTTGGGCTTTTACTTTCATCTTCTCTGCTCCTATTCCGTTGGTAGTTTATCCAGTTCGATTTCTTGATAAATCGGTCTATTCTCAGCGCCCAGAGGCATCTTACGGATAATGACTCCGTGGTCGCGTTCAGACGGACTGGTTCCCCAATAGTTGATGTAATAAGAAAACTGAGCATACCCACCAATCATAGTATGTGGATTCATCAAAATTCTAGTGGTCGCGTTGTTGTTGCCGCCGCGCATGTCAGAGCTTTTGTTTTTCTTGGCAAGAGGTGAAAATGGCACGTTCACGTTCCGCTCCACCTGATGGTAGGTGATGGCCATGTTGCGTGGCACCTGATGGCTAACTACTGCCCTGACAACCTCAATCCCGTTTTCACAAAACATCTCTACCCAGTCGTTGTCCAATACCTCGATCTCATTTGCATCATCGGGATTGAGCCAAACTGTAGGTCCGCCGCGAGACATATGCAGCATCGGCCAATGGTCTCTGAACGAGCTGTGTATCTGCCATTTGCCGTGTGGCGTGATGAAGCGGAATATCTTGGACTTGGGGCCAGCTTTATCCGGTTTGATATCACCAATCGCCACCATGTCGAGCGGTGGTTTGTTGGTTGGCAGAGCCTCTCCGAGTTCCCTAATCCCCTGGTGGTCGTAGTAAATTTCTTGCCTCCCCGAAAGGGTGTGCCAAGGCTTTAACCGTTCCACATTCATTGTCCACGGAGCGAAGGTTCTCTGTTTTCCTTGCGCGTCGGACAATACAGAACTCCACTGTGGGGTGGTGTGTATTCTTCTCGGCTGTGAAATAATGTCCTTGTAATGAACCTTCCTATCTTTGACCCCTTCAACCATGTCGGCTAGAGGAAGACCCACTTTCTTTTCCATTTCCTTGAAAAACAGCGCTGAAAGTCGACCGTTAAGTTCAGGAGAAATCTGTAGAATGACTTCACAGGCCTGCTCTGGTTTCTCGAAATACACACGCCCATCTTTGACCTCTAAAGCCTCGTTGTTTTTCAGTTCTTCCTCGACGATTGGGGTCAGGTCTGTGTACTGTCCCTTGGAGCCATAGCCTTTAGGTTGGCTAACGAGCGGGCCCAGTGAGACCAGTTTATCGTAAACCTTAGTGTAATCCCTTTCAACGATGGCGATAGTGGGAAATGTTTTGCCTGGGATGAGTTCGGTATCGCCATTTCGCCAGTCCTTAATCTCGCCCATGGGTTGGGCAAGTTGGTCCTTGCTGTCCATCCACAAGGCGTTGAATACAATATCTTTTACCGGTTCGGGGAAATGCTTCTCAGCCATTTTTGAGAACTTCTTGGCGATCAGTCTGAATGCGTCCCAGTCGTGCTTGGCTTCCCATGGTGGCTTGGTCGCAGGTGTCAAGGGGTGAACAAATGTGTGCATATCACCAAAGGTGACATCGTATTTCTCATACCAGAAGGCAGCCGGTAGAACCACGTCCGAGTAATTGGCAGTTGAGTCCATTCGTATGTTAAGGTTCACCAGAAAGTCCAGTTTGCCGATGGATTCTTCATCATGCCATTCAATTTCATTCACCAGGTCTTTTGCCGGCTCCTCGTCCCACATAACGTTGTGACCTGTTCCAAGGAAGTGCTTGAGCGCCAATTCATGTCCCCGCATACTGGTGCCGATAAGATTGCCACGATATACGGTGAGCATTTTCAGTTGGTTTTGGTGAGCGTCCACATCATGGATAGCAAAATTCAACTTGCCATTTCTGAACTGGTCCGCAACCCAGTTTTTCACCTCATCGTCAGTTTTGCAGCCTGCTTCGATGGCCTCCTTGTAAAGCTCCATTGGGTTTTGTTTATCGACCTGAGGAAAGAACGGCAGCCACCCCAACCTAACGGCAAGAGCGTTCATGTCGGCCGCGTGGTTAAAGGCGGGAAGTTTCTTGGCCCCTTTGGCCCACTGGGTGTCAAGTGTCATGTTGTCGTACTTCCACTGACCGGTATGGAAATACCACAGAGAGGTAGAGTTCATAAGCCGAGGTGGCCTTGACCAGTCGAGTCCACCACTGAGATTAACAAATGCGGCATTCAAGCGGGTATGCTGAGTGCCGACGTAGTGGTTGAAATTACCTCCGTTCACCCCATTGCAGCCACAAAGAGCAAGCATCACTGCTTCGTTGCGGTAATAGAGAGAGGCGCCATGGTAAAAGTGCTGAATTCCTGGGCCGGTTATGAACAGTGATTTTCCTTTTGTCTTTTCAGCATTCTCGGCAAATTCCCTTCCCACCTGTATGGCAAGGTCTTTGCTCACGCCTGTTTGCGCTTCTTGCCAAGCAGGTGTGTATGGTTTCGGGTCATCGTAGTCCTTCGGATAATCACCTGCCAGTCCTCTTGATACGCCTGCTTGTGCCATCGTAAGGTCAAAGGCAGTGGTGACGAGTAACTCCTTGCCGTCTTTTGTCTGTATTCGATGAGTAGGAACTTCGCGCAACATTTCCACTGCAGTATTGCTTTCCCCGGTTGACTTACTCATATCGGTGCAGAAGGTATCGGTAAAGTCGCTGAACGAGACCATTGCGTTTTGGGCATCGTCTCCCAGAAGGGTGAGGAGTGGATCGAATTCTTCTTTGGTAACCGCGTTCTTCAGTTGCAGGTTCCAGTTGCCGGTGGGTTCCTCCTCCCATCTGAAACCGACCGAACCGGTGGGAACATGCAACTTACCGGAACTATCGGTCATGATCAGTTTCCAATCCGCATTTTCCTGGTTGGCATACTCTGCGATATCAGATGCCCGCAGGAAGCGTCCCATCTGATATTTGTCGCCATCCTTTTCCAGAACCACGAGGAAAGGCAGGTTGGTGTATTGTTTTACATAACTGGTAAAGTAGGGTGTTTCCTTGTCAACATAGAACTCTTTCAAGATGACATGGATACACGCCATCAGGTAGGCGCCATCGCTTCCAGGCACTAGTGGAATCCATGTATCGGCGTATTTGGTTACGTCCGAATAGTTGGGAGACAGCACCACTATTTTGGAGCCGCGGTATTTTGCCTCTGAAAGAAAATGAGCATCAGCGGTACGGGTCATGTTTATGTTTGAACCGGCAACAACCCAATAAGTTCCAAGATACCAATCGGAACTTTCGCAATTCTCCGTTTGGTCACCGAACATGGAGGAAGAAACGTGCGGAAGGTCGTGGTACCACTCATAATAACTGCAATATATGCCGCCCAGTAGATTGTTATACCTGTGCCCTGAAATAAAACTGAGAAGGCTCATTGCAGGGATTGGTGCAAAGTTGGCCATGTGGTCGGGGCCGTACTTTTTAATGGTGTGAATCTGGCCCGCTGCAACTATTTCAGTCGCTTCGTCCCAACTGACCCTCTTCCAGCCTGCCTTGCCTCTTGCAGCTTTGTATTTTTTCGACTTCTCCTGGTCTTCAACAACGCTTGCATAAGCATCAACGGGGTCTTTGCCGTTCGCAAGCTCTTCGGCGTAGTAATCCCACAGCACTTTGCGTACATACGGAAACTTTGGCCTTAAAGGACTGTAGGGATACCAGGAAGCGGTAACGCCTCGCTGACAACCCCTAGGCTCAACATTTGGGATATCAGGATCAATCTGCGGATAATCTGTTTTTTGAAGTTCCCAGCAGATAAGCCCATCTTTTACAAAGACCTCCCAACTGCAAGCCATCGAACAGTTCACTCCATGACCCGTGCGGACACTGTAGTCATAGCTCCACCGCTTTCTGTAGAATTCCTCCCAAGAACGAGAGTCCTCGTTTACGCTAAACCATTTGCTGCTTTTTTTCACAATATGTCCTTGTATTTTTCTTTCGTTTTAAATTCACCTTACATCCACTTTCTTTCTTCCCACTCTGAGTCCTATCAAAGTGAGCCCTATCAAAAGCACTATGCTTATGATTACGGTAGGTATGTATTTAGAGGGCAGGCCGGCGGCCACAGTTGCTTCTTGCTCTATGGACTTCAAATACGAAATTACTGCCGCTACTTCACTATCTTCCAATCCGAGCGGCACCATTGGCATGTTATATTCCTGCAAAAGTTGCAGTGCAATCGGGTCTTTTTCGGCAATTAGGGTATCGGGTTGTTGGATTTGTCTGAAGAGCCAGCCCTCTTCTCTGCGCGAGGTTACTCCAGCCAGATCAGGCCCAACCAATTTTCCTCCGCCAATGGTATGGCAACCCACGCATTTTTTTTGGAAAACCTGTTCGCCGGTCTCCGCGGCCATGCTGTATTGTGCTAGACCCAAAGACATCACGGATGTTAGCAAGGCTAACATCAGGATCCAGTATTTTTTTGGCGATCTAGTTGTCATGTTTACCAGCCCTTGGTGGTAAATCATCTTATAAAACTATAGTCGTGCTTTTCTAGTATGCTGACAAATATGCCATAAACAAAAAATCGTGCTTGATCAATTTAAATAATTGGCATATTTTTCTATATTAATTTTATAAAATATTCCCCAAGTTGGACACAAGTATATTTATCAATATCATAAAAATAATTGACATAAGTCAATTCTTTGAAAAATAAATGATGAATTTATTTTCTTCTTTAAACTATCAATTAAAGTTCAATGCTTTTTTTACCTATGTTTGTGATATAGGGGAAATAAATCTTGACCTGGGAACTCAAGAGAAATCCTGAACCTCATACACAACGTGATATATGTCGCCTACAAACATTGCTTCCAGTTTCTTCGCGTCTACCACTGCATCAGCACGCTCAGAGGAATGCTTAGCCACCTCAAACTCTTCCCATGAGTCAAAGTAAAGTTCGAATGACTGGTAATACTTTGGTGTGACTCCTCCTTTACTCTCCCCTTTCAAATACAATAGTTTCCGTAAATTCGGATACTTGGCGACCAATGGCAGATGCACTTCGCTGACATAACGATCAAACTCATTTGGATTTTCTCGGACCCTTCCTTCCCAATACGCACAAAATGCTAACATACTTAATACCTCCACTAATTCACATATTTAACAACCATCAGCACGAGTCAGATTAACTGAAACCATACAATAAAAACGTTTAGCCAATAGCTTTAGTCCAAGCCATTGGCTTTGATTTGTTCATTCGATTTCAAAGACTCCATCAATCTCCACCGCAAATCCTAAAGGTAGCGAAGGAACACCGGCGTTTGTCCTTGTACAACGGCCCGCATCGTCAAACACTTCAGCCATCAAGTCGGAGGCTCCATTAACAACATTCGGATGCTCTTTAAAATCCTCCACGCAGTTGACAAATGCGCCAAGTTTCACCACCTGTTTAACCCTATCTAAGTCACCGTTGCAAGCCGCTCGTACTTGCGCAATCAGGTTTAGCCCACACATGCGCGCCGCTTCGTATCCTTGATCAACAGTAAGATCACGACCAATCTTTCCTTGGTATCTCATTTCTCCATTCCAGATTGTCACTTGTCCGGATAAAAATATCAGGTTTCCGCTTATGACATAAGGCTGGTAGTTGGCGACAGGGTTAGGTGCATCGGGCAACTCTATGCCTAGTTCTATCATTTTTTTTTCTATTTTTCCACTCATATAAATTCTCCTTAGGGTTGTAAACAAGTTCCATTCTGATTGGACTGTTAGGCATTACAATCTGAAAAAGGCAAAGTAAATACCTGTCTGACAATTTCATTACCTGGTTGAAGATATTGTTGTGCATAGTCCATCATGAACTAACTATTATTGGTTCCACTTCTTGTCTGTCCTGAATCAGCGCTGAACCCGCCTCCAGTGCTCTCAAACTTATCTCGGCTATCGCCGGTTTTTGGAATGCTGTTATCGCTTCGGCGAATGCATCTAGATTAATAATATCGGAGTCTTTCACGAGTGCAGCCAGAGCTAAGATACCAATAGATAGACGATTAACTTTCTTAGCAGTAGCAATTAACGGTAACCGAATAATTTCTGCATCTGTGTGTGGCAGCTCGAGAGATTTTTCGGCATATAGTGTACATGTGGATGGAAGTTTTTCAATGCGGGACTTTGTCTTTTTTAATCCGTCCTCCGATACCAAAACAAAGTAGTCAACAGTGTCGATAGCTGTGTAATTAATGCGCTCAG
>CAJWTP010000032.1 GCA_913047325.1 uncultured Gammaproteobacteria bacterium | reverse complement strand
CAAGATATTTGCTATCATGGTGAGAGGTTAGGGCAGCTTAAGGAGAGTTGAAAAAATGAAAGGAATTATTCTTGCTGGAGGTTTAGGAACTCGTTTATATCCTATTACTAATTCGATTAGTAAACAACTCTTGCCAATATATGACAAACCAATGATTTATTATCCAATTTCTGTGCTTATGTTGGCAGGAATAAGGGATATATTAATTATTAGCACTCCTCACGATTTAAATCTATTCAAAAAAATGTTGGGTAGTGGAGAATATTTTGGATTGAACTTTAGTTATGCGGAACAGGCTTTGCCTAAAGGGATAGCGCAAGCATTTACTATTGGAGAAGATTATATTGGTGATGATAATGTGTGTTTAATTCTGGGTGATAATATATTTTATGGACAGGGTTTTAGTGAAACCCTCCATAAGGTGACAACTGTTAAAAAAGGAAGTACTATTTTTGCATATCAAGTGCTTAACCCAGAACAATTTGGCATTGTTGAAATTGATTCGAAAGGAAAGGCAGTTTCTATCGAAGAAAAACCGAGTAAACCAAAATCTAATTTTGCTGTAACTGGCCTTTATTTCTATGACAACGACGTTATTGATATTGCAAAGTCAATTAAGCCTTCTGCACGCGGTGAATTAGAGATTAGTTCAGTAAATGAAATCTATTTACAACGCGGTGACTTAAATGTTGAACTATTAGGTCGTGGTTTTGCGTGGCTGGATACAGGGACCCATACATCAATACTGGACGCTTCACAATTTGTCCATACCCTAGAAAAGCGTCAAGGGTTTAAAATTGCCTGCCTAGAAGAGATTGCATGGAGGAATCATTGGATTACTAGTGAAAAATTAAGTGAATATGCAAAATCTCAAAATGATAATGAATATGGTAAATATCTTAGTCATATTCTAGAGTAAAGCGGTCTATAAGTTTATAAATTTAAATAATTATAGTAGTGGTTTTTTTAATACTCTGGGTATAGTTTTTTATTCCATTATTCCTTATCAATAGTTAATACCGTTTTAAATTAATTAAAGACAATTTTGAATAATTGACGATAATAACATTAAGTAATTTAATTAGGGAGTTAGAGTGGACAAATGTTTAATATGTGATAGTGAATACAGCCCGTTTGTAGATTTTGGATTTATGCCGATTGCGAATGCATTTGCAACAAAAGAACAAATCAAAAATGAATACACTTTCCCAATGAAAGTGGGCTTTTGTGGCAACTGCAATATGGTTCAGTTAGTTGAACAGCCAGAAAGAGAAAAAATGTTTCATGAAAACTATGCTTTCTTTTCATCAACTTCAAACTACATGGAAGAGCACTTTAAGTTATTTGCTAATTCAGTTTCTGAGTTACAAGATTTGAATGAAGATTCTTTTGTAGTTGAAGTGGGTTGTAATGATGGAATATTATTAAAGAACTTTATTATTAATCATATTTCTTGTCTTGGGGTTGAGCCATCTAAAAATGTAGCGCAGGTTGCAATGGAAAAAGGAATTGAGGTGATCACCCAATTTTTTGATCGACCTTTAGCTGAACGTATATTACAATCGCATCAAAAGGCAGATGCAATACTTAGCGCTAATGTTATGTGCCATATTCCTTATATGCATTCAATCTTTGATGGCGTCAAGACTCTTTTGAAAGAAGATGGCATCTTTATGTTTGAGGACCCGTATCTTGGAGAAATTATTGAGAAAACATCATTTGATCAAATCTATGATGAGCATGTTTTCCTCTTTTCTGCATTATCGGTGAACTATCTGGCCAATATGCATGATCTTGAACTTGTGAATGTGGAACCACAAATCACTCATGGCGGTTCGATGCGTTATACAATAGCACATAAAGGAATAAAGAAAGTATCGCAAAATGTAGTAAAGTTAATTGACCAAGAGAAAAAATTAGGGCTTGATAAAAAACAGTCTTATTTGGGTTTTACAGATAACATTAATAAAATAAAGAATGATTTGATTAATTTGCTTACAAAACTAAAAAATGATGGAAAGAAGGTCGTTGCATATGGTGCAACCTCAAAAAGCACAACTGTAACTAACTATTTTGGCATTACTCCCGATCTGGTTGGATGCATCTATGACACAACTCCAATTAAACAAAACAAGCTTTCACCGGGAGCACATATCCCTGTTCTGCCGTATGATCAATTCAGGGAGAGTGAACCAGATTACGTGTTACTTTTTGCCTGGAATCATGCAACTGAAATTATGAAAAAAGAGAGTGACTATATGGCTAATAATAGACACTGGATTACTTATATACCAAATGTAAAGGTAATTTAAATATGATAACCTGTGCAAATCCATCAGAGCAATTCAAAAGTTATCAAGCTGAAATTGAAAAAGCGGTAATTTCAGTAATGCGTGGCAATCGATATGTGCTTGGAAAAGAAGTAGCCTTACTCGAGCAAGAGTTTGCTGACTATATCGGAACCGCCTCAGCAATAGGCGTTGCTAACGGCACAGACGCTATTGAATTAGCCTTGCGAGCATTGAATGTTGGACCAGGAGACGAAGTTATAACCGTCTCACATACGGCCGTTGCAACGGTAGCTGCAATTGAAGCGGCTGGCGCTATACCTGTTTTAGTGGATGTTGAAGCTGATTTTTATACATTAAATCCAATCCAATTGAAAGAAGTTATTACGCCAAAAACTAAGTCAGTCATTGCGGTGCATCTTTACGGACAGAGTGCTGACATGGACGCTATAACATCTTTTTGTCATCAGCATAATATTTTCTTGATTGAAGACGCGTCTCAGGCTCATGGAGCAAAATATAAAGGGCAACGTTTAGGCAGTTTCGGGGAAATTGGTTGTTTCAGTTGTTATCCTACAAAGAATTTAGGGGCAATTGGTGATGCAGGGTTAATCACTACCAGTAATAATGACCTAGCGACCAAAATACGAATGCTTAGGGAATATGGCTGGGAAGATCGTATAAGCAAATATCCTGGCAGAAACTCAAGGTTGGATGAACTTCAGGCAGCCATTCTAAGGGTTAAACTAAAACATCTTGATACAGACAATAAAAAAAGGTGTAAGTTAGCTAGATATTATTCCGATAAATTATCCGAACTACCAATACAACTTCCTTTGATTCGAGCAGAGGCGGAATCAGTTTTTCATCTTTTCGTTGTTCAAGTAGAACATCGCCAAGATCTTCTTGCCACCTTAAAAAAAGAAGGAATTATGGCGGGGATTCATTATCCTTTGCCAGTCCATCTTCAACCCGCTTATAAAGGCCGTGTTTTAACAGCAAAAAACATGAGTAATTCTGAAAAACTCGCTCAAAGAATAATCTCTTTGCCTATCTATCCTGAATTGTCAATTTGTGATGCTAAAAAAATAGTTAGTGTTTTAAAGAATTTTTTTGAATCAAGTTTTGTATATGATAAAAGTTAAGAAAACTCCATTAGAAGGGTTTCTCATTTTGAAACTCGAAACTTTCAAAGACGATCGTGGTTTCTTTTTGGAAACCTTTCAAGAGAAAAACTATAAACAAGTAGGTATAAAGGATAAATTTGTTCAAGACAATCAATCAAGATCTAGTAAAGGTGTTTTAAGAGGGATGCATTTTCAAGTTAAACATCCTCAAGCACAGATTGTGACTGTTATGAGGGGCTGTATATTTGATGTTGGAGTTGATCTTAGAAAAAATTCATCTACATTTGGTCAATGGTATGGAGTTGAATTGAGTGATGTTGGACAGAGACAAGTTTATATGGCGCCCGGTATAGCTCATGGTTTTTGTGTTCTTAGCGATTTGGCTGATTTGCATTATAAAGTAAGTAGATATTATGATCCCGATGATGAGTGCGGATTGCTTTGGAATGATTCCGAAGTTAACATCGATTGGCCATCAATTACTCCTCTTATTCACCAGAGAGATTCATCTTACCAATCGTTATCTCAGTTGATTGATAGTCATCAGTTGCCTCATAACTTTCCTATTGAGGTTGAATAGATAAGATGGTAGATATTAGTAGCAAATTGAAAGGCAAAGTAGTTTCTATTACTGGTGCAAGTGGCTATATTGGTTCTGCATTAACTCAAGAGTTAGAAAAGTATTCACTAAAGATAATACGTATTAGTAGAAAACAACTTACTCCAAAAGATGGCATTGAAGATTGGGTGCTTGATCTAAACAAAAAAAGTAGTTGGATGAGGATTGTTAGTAAATCAGATATTATTTTTCATTTGTCAGGAAATACTAGTATTTATAATGCAGAAAAAGACCCTAAAGAAAGCCTGATATCTACCATTTTCCCAATTATTCAACTGATTAATGCCTCAAAAAAATTATCCCGTATTCCTCGAGTGATTTTTTCTTCAACTGCTACAGTGTATGGACTAACTGAGGCGCTACCTGTTTTGGACACTAAACAGCCAAACCCTATTACTACATATGATTTACATAAGTTTTTTGCTGAACAACAATTATTAATGGCAAGTAGTAGCAATATAATTAATGCAATCTCATTAAGATTAGCAAATGTTTATGGCCCAAGTCCAACTGAAAGTCTTGCAAAGGATAGAGGCATCCTTAGTATGATTACAAAAAGGAGTTTTGCACTTAATAACCTTCAGATTTATGGAAATGGTGACTATTTGAGAGATTATATTTATATTGATGATGTCGTGAATGCTTTTTTGCATACAAGCGTTATGGACTATGATATTTTGCTTAATAAAAAACAAATTACACTTAATGTTGCTAGTGGAAAAGGTACTTCAGTTAAAGAGGTATTTGACTTAATTTCTCATGAAGTAGAAAAAATTACTGGCATTAGAGGTAATATTGAGTATGTTGCTTGGCCTGAAGAAATCAATGAAATTGAAAAAAGAAATTACATAGCCTCTATTGAATTAATAAAATCTCTAACAGAATGGAAGCCAAGTGTGTCTTTAGAGAAAGGCATCCAGTTATTAGTCAAACACTACAGTAAGGAAGGTATTGGTAATGAAGTTAGTTAAATTAATAGAACTCACATATCATAAAGAAAATAATGGCGACTTGGTTGTAGTTGAAGGAGAAAATAATGCAATTCCATTTTCTATTAAGAGAGTTTTTAATGTAAGAGCACAGAAAGGGGATATTCGTGGAAGACATGCTCACCGTCATTGTTCGCAGTTACTAATATGTACTAATGGTGCAGTCGAAGTGAAATGTGATGACAGTAGCACAAATGAGCTATATGTTCTGGATAAACCAAATTTCGGGCTGTTAATTGCGCCAGGAATATGGGCGGAACAAAAATATAAAGAGAACAATACAATCCTGACTGTTTTGTGTGATCGTCCTTACGAGGAAGCGGATTATTTACGTAACTATGACGATTTTAAGCTTTTTTGCAAACAAAATAAGGTAAAGGCAGCATTTTGAAAATAATAGTAACTGGCGCGACTGGTCATATTGGTTCTTATTTAATTCGTGATCTCGGGTTACAATTCAAAGAATCTGAAATTGTCATGATCGATAATATGATGACTCAACGTTTTGCCTCCTTGTTCAAACTCCCAAAAGTTGGAAATTATTCCTTTATTGAAGGTGATGTTAGATTAATGGATTTAAATTCACTTTTTAAGGATACTGATATAGTAATTCATTTAGCAGCTATCACCGATGCTGCTGGGAGTTTTGATAAGGCTACGGAAGTTGAAGAAAATAATTATCAGTCAACGCTTAAGGTTGCTAATGCATGTTTAGAGACAGGAGTCTCGCTAATTGCCCTATCATCTACTAGTGTTTATGGCACTCAAAATGATGTTGTGGATGAAGACTGCTCAGAAAATGAACTTCAGCCCCAAAGTCCTTATGCCTCAACAAAGCTTAAAGAAGAAGAGTTAATAAGTAATCTATCGAAAGATAAAGGTTTAAGGGCAATTCATTGCCGCTTTGGTACAATTTTTGGGGCTTCACCAGGAATGAGATTCCATACAGCAGTTAATAAGTTCTGTTGGCAGGCCACTATGGGTCAACCTATTACTGTTTGGAATACAGCTTATGATCAAAAGCGACCCTACTTAGACCTACTTGATGCTTCTCGTGCAATTATTCATATAATTGAAAACGATATTTTTGATGGTCGAATTTATAACGTTTTAACTCAAAATTCTACAGTACGACAAGTGATAGATATAATACGTGAGTTTGTTCCGAGTTTAGAAGTGGAGTTTGTTGATACCAAGATTATGAATCAACTATCTTATGAAGTATTGTGTGACCGATTTAAGTCGAAGGGATTTGTATTTTCTGGTGACTTAAAAAGAGGCATTAAAGAAACTATTTTATTATTAAAAAATGCAAACAAATATTAGCAAGATTTATAAAGATAAGACAATCTTGATTACTGGTGGGACAGGGTATGTTGGCTCTTGTTTAACACAGACTCTTTCTTGGATTGATTGCAACTTAAAAGTTTTGAGTGGTTCTTCTAGTTCTTGAGCGACTGAGACTAACAATGCAAATTTGACACTTCTATAGTACTTTCCCAGGATTCATGATATTGTTTGGATCAACAGTTTTTTTAATCTCTCTCATGAGTTTTATCTCGACGTGCGATTTGTAATATTTAAGTTCCTGTTTTTTTACCAATCCAACACCATGTTCAGCACTAAAACTACCATCTAATTTTGCCGTAATATCATTAATATTGGTTTTGATTTCAGACTTTTTAGCCAAAAAATTATCAGTGTCGCCATCTTCAGGCTCGAACAAGTAGTAGTGGATATTGCCATCGCCGATATGGCCAAATGCAAACACTCTCCCGAGTTCGCAAAATTCGTTACAAAATTTTGTCGCCTTAGTAATAAACTCAGGTACTAGAGAGACGGGTATCGATACATCAAAAGCGATAAAAGCCCCAAGGCTTCTCAAAACCTCGGTTAATGTCTCACGTAAACGCCAAAGCTGTGCCGCTTGGGTTTCGCTGGTGGCGATAACTGCGTCTATGGCGATGCCATCTACAAATGCAGCTTCCAGTACACTCTCTAATAGAGACTGAAGGTTCGCATCCTGTCGACTAGATGAAAGCTCTACCAGTGCATAATGTTGATATTTTTGACTAAAAACATCTTCTAGATCCGTTTTCTCAATAAGAGTATCTATACAAGCTCTATCCATGTATTCAAAAGCAGTAATATTATCTCCACTGAACTCTCTGAGTTTAGCTAAGAGTTTTGTCGTTGACCCCAAATCCGACATTGCTACAAGTGATGTGGCTTTATTGGTAGACAAAGGAAATAGCTTTAACACAGCTTTAGTGATAATACCCAGCGTCCCTTCAGCGCCAAGAAAGAGTTGTTTCAAATCATAACCAGTATTATCTTTTCTTAAGCGTCGCAATCCGCTCATAATGCTACCATCAGGCAATACTACCTCTAAGCCCAACACCAGTTCTTTCGCATTACCATAACGTAATACCGCCATACCTCCTGCATTAGTTGATAGATTGCCCCCTATTTGACAAGAACCTTCAGCAGCGAGGCTAAGAGGAAACATGCGACCGACATCTCTTGCAGCGGTTTGAACTTCAGACAAAATGCAGCCGGCTTCAAGCGTCATGGTGTAATTAATTGGATCAATATCTATGATTTTGTTCATTCGCTCCAAGGAAACAACAACCTCTAAACCAGATTTACCAGGCACACTACCACCAACTAAGCCAGTATTGCCACCTTGCGGAACAATACCAATACAAGCTTCATTACATAAGGTTACGATGGCTGAAACCATTTCGCTATTAAGTGGTTTTAATATCAGAGGCGACAAGCCTTGAAATAGTCCACGAGCATCCTTAAGATAGGAATCCATTTGTGAAGTGTCTTCAATATAGTTTTGGACTCCTACAATCGCTTTTAGCTGATTAATAATTTCAATAGGATTGCTTGAGATAATCATTTAACTGGGCATTATTCTTATGGAAGACAGTTTGAACTAGTATACCTACAAAGGATAATAATCCAAATATCGTTTCATGTATGGAGAAGGGTATCTAATTAATATCCTTGCTATTTAATTAGTAAAAAAATAAATATTTGTGAGTAGATATGTTTCCAATTATTTTCTCTAAAAAAATAACCACAATAAAAATATGAAAATAACATATTAAAAAAAATAAGTGTAATATGTTTTCTTGTTAACAAAAAAAATTAACAACCTGAGCAATACAAAATAATTGTTAACATAATAAATCACAAGAGAGGAAGTTTTTTATTTTATTAATCAAATAAGGGGAGATAATTATGAGTGATTCAGAGTTAATTTACGAACTAGAGGCAAACCCGCCTGCTGGTGAAAAGTTCTTTGCTGCATTGCAGCACGTCTTGGCAAGCTTTGTTGGAATAATTACACCTACATTAATTATTGGTGGCGTACTTGGATTAGGTGATCATATACCTTATCTCATCAGTATGGCGTTGATGGTTTCTGGGGTAGGCACAATAATTCAAGCGAAAAAACCAATGAACGTTGGAGCTGGGATGATTTGTCTCCAAGGTACGAGTTTTGCTTTTTTGAGTTCCGTTCTGGCAGCTGGTTTTGTGGCTAAAGCACAAGGCGGTGGCCCCGAGGAAATACTCGCCATGATTATGGGTGTATGTTTCTTAGGCGCCTTCATAGAAATTGGACTTAGCCAAGTATTGCCTCAACTAAAAAGACTTATTACGCCTTTAGTTACTGGCACAGTGATTACTATTATCGGTGTTAGTTTAATCAAAGTTGGCCTGACTGATTTGGCTGGCGGACAGTGGCTATTGGATAATAAACCAGAATTTTGGGGTTCTTTGTCTAACTTGTTCCTTGGTTTCTTGGTGCTGATTTCAATTATCGTCCTTAATCGCTCTAATAACCAGTGGATCCGTTTATCATCAATCGTTCTTGGTTTGGTGATTGGCTTTGTAGTGGCACTGTTTATGGGTAAAGTAAATACAAGTGCGGTGTTTGCAGTACAAGAGGTGATTAGTATTCCAATACCATTTAGATATGGTTTTGACTTTGATATTATTGCCTTCATACCGATAGCATTAATTTATATTATTACTGCTATTGAGTCTTCTGGCGATATTACAGCTAACTGTATGATATCAAAACAAGACGTTGAGGGTGAGGGCTATCTTAACCGTATTAAAAATGGTGTCCTCGGTGATGGAGTTAACTCAGCTATTGCTGCTGTGTTCAATACTTTCCCTAACACAACTTTTAGCCAAAACAACGGTGTCATTCAACTAACTGGTATTGCCAGTCGTCATGTGGGTGTTTGGGTTGGTATTATTCTTGTCCTAATGGGTTTGTTCCCCCATATAGGCTCTGTACTAAGGGCAATGCCTAACTCTGTACTGGGTGGTGCAACTATCGTTATGTTTGGTACTGTTGCTATTGCAGGGATAAAGATTCTTGCTACTGTGAATATGAATCGTCGCAATATGCTTATCCTGGCTGTATCTTTTGGAATGGGTATAGGCGTATTGTTGGTTCCACAATTTGCAGCCTCCTTAGGTGACAATATTGGCGGCACTTTCGGTAAGCTGGTCCAGAGTATCTTTAGTTCTGCTATTACTACTGGCGGTCTAACGGTACTTATTTTGAGCGCTATTATGGGTGAAAAGCAAGCAGACTAGACACAACTATACTTTTTATTGGGGAGTTCAAACTCCCCAATTTTTTTATAGAAATAACAATTACCTGAGAATAAATATTGAATTTATTGATTAAACTGGACTAGCAAAATTCATTTATTGGAACCAAATATATCATTTTATCGACAATCAATTAAGTATGATTTTTCTTTATAGTTAGGATATACTTAAATTAAGTTGAGTATATTTGACCTTGTATGTAAGTTGACTTGCTTGGACTTTTAGCTTAACTGAATACTGTTTTATAATACAGAGAACAAAGAAAATGGAAGGTTATTCTTCCACTTGATTATATTTTTCGTTTAATTTATGACAGATAAAGAACCATTAGTACAATTTGAAAACGTACAAAAAAGCTATGACGGCGAAATACTTGTTGTCAAAGATTTTAATTTAGATGTTAAGCCGGGTGAATTTGTAACAATGCTTGGACCGTCTGGTTCCGGAAAAACCACTTGCCTAATGATGCTGGCTGGTTTTGAGCCTGCAACTAATGGCAACATTTATCTAAAAGGTAAACCCATTAATAACGTACCGCCACACAAACGCGGTATCGGTATGGTGTTTCAAAACTATGCCCTCTTCCCTCACATGACTGTTGCAGAAAACCTTGCATTCCCACTGGAAGTTCGCAAAATTGCCAAGTCTGAGAGAGAGGAGAGAGTAAATCGTATACTAGATATGGTTCAACTAGGAGATTTTGGTAGTAGGCGTCCAATGCAATTATCTGGTGGTCAACAGCAAAGAGTTGCAGTTGCGCGCTCACTTGTCTTTGACCCTGACCTGGTTCTGATGGATGAACCCTTAGGTGCACTTGATAAAAATCTGCGTGAGCAAATGCAGTATGAAATCAAACACCTCCACGAAAATCTCGGATTGACAGTGATATATGTCACACATGACCAAACTGAAGCGCTTACCATGTCTAACCGTATTGCTGTTTTTGATGATGGCGTTGTACAACAATGCTCTACACCAGAACACCTTTATGAAAGACCTGAGAATGCCTTTGTAGCGAACTTTATCGGTGAAAATAACCGCCTAATGGGCTCCGTAGAAGCAATCAATGGTGACCAGGTAACCGTTAAAACAGATTCTGGCGATATCGTAGTAGCAAGTAAAGTCAATGTCAACAGTGTTGGCGAACGCGCCACATTGTCACTCCGCCCAGAACGTATTTTTGTTTCACCCGCAGAGGGAAGAACACCAAACATTTATTCAGCTAAGGTAGAAGAATTAATCTACCATGGCGACCATATTCGCACGCGCTTTAATGTGTGTGGACACGACGATTTTATCGTCAAAATTCCAAATTCAATCGATAACGTAAGCCTCAAAGAGGGTAAGGAAGTTAATATTGGTTGGATGTCGGAAGATTGTCTGGCTCTTGATGGATAGAGCTTTGGCATTTTTTTTATAAAGGAGAAAAATATGAAAAAAGTAATATCTAAAACTCTGATTGCAGGTGCTATTTCAACAGCGATGTTGGCTGGCGCAGCGCAAGCAGCTGTAACTTTGGTTTCTTGGGGTGGTGGCTACTCTGCATCGCAACAAAAAGCCTACATTGATACCTATTCCTCTGGTGAGGTAAATATGATTAGTTACAATGGTGGTTTAGGTGAGGTTCGTGCTCAAGTTGAGTCAGGTAATGTTCAATGGGATATCGTCGACGTTCTTCCATCTCAAGCTCGTACGGGTTGTGATGAAGGTCTATTTGAAGAACTAGATCGTAGTTTATTCCTACCTGCACCCGATGGCACACCGATGGATGAGGATCTCATGGTTGATGTACCAAATGATTGTGTAGTTCCGCAAATTTGGTGGTCATATGTTCCTTTCCATCTTGCTGACACGTTCAAGGGTGAGCAACCATCTACTATGCAAGACTTCTTTGACTTAGAGAAATTCCCAGGAAAGCGTGGCGTTCACACTTGGGCTAGCGCTATAACTGAGATGGCATTGTATGCTGACGGTGTTGCTATTGCCGATATTTATGATGTATTAGATACTCAAGAAGGACAAGATCGTGCTTTTGCTAAACTTGATACAATCAAAGACCACGTAGTTTTTTGGTCTGCAGGTGCGAAACCACTAGATCTAATTAATTCTGGTGAGGTTTCTATGTCACTAGCCTATAACGGACGTATCGGTGGTGCTGTTCTAAATGACGGTGCTGACTATGTTACTGTCTGGGACGGACAAGTTCTTGAAGAGGAATGGTTAGTTCTTGTGAACGGAGCTCCAAACAGAGCTGCAGCAATTCACTTCTTAATCCATGCTTCTGCCACTGAGCAACAAGCAGGTCAAGCTCATTGGATCAACTATGGTCCTATGCGTCCATCTGCTCTTCCACTTATGGAAGCAAACGAGCCGTGGTTCAATACAGGTGTAAATATCATGGAGCATATGCCTAATACGGATGAGCATATGAAAGGTGGTATCCTTGCGGATCCAGACTGGTGGGCAGATAATGGTCAAGCGGTAAATGACCGTTATGCAGCTTGGATGGCTAATTAATTAGCTGACCAAACGAGTTTAATTAGTTTTATACTCGATTAATAAAACAGGTCGGTATAAATACCGACCTGTTTTTAACTTTACAAAAATATGTTTTATAATCTAGCCAAAAAGCTAGGTATCAGAGTCATTATTTTATGAGTGATACTTCGACAATTAATTCTCAAGGACCATTACTAACGAATGATGGCGTCCCTCTTAAAGATAGCTTAAGAAAATCCCTACGTCGCTCAAAGATTCGCTCTTTTCTACTGATACTAGTTCCGCTATTATTTGTACTAGCCTTATTTGTTGCTCCAATAGGATCGCTCCTTTCAAGAAGTGTTGATGATGTCTATATCAATAATGTTTTTCCACAAACATTTGCTCAGTACGAAGTATGGGAAGATAAATCCATACTTCCTAGTGAAGAAATGTTTGCTGCAGTGATAAATGATATTAGAATCACTCACAAACTAGAAAATAGTGAAGGAAAAAATATTGGAAAAAATTTACTTGGTAAGTCTGGAACTAGAATGACTTATGAGTTCTCTGGATGGCGAAGCTTATTATTAAAGACAGTCAAATCAGCAACCAAAGTAAATAAAAGATCAAAAGAAGAAATCAAGCCCTATACATGGGAAGCTCCATACAAAGAGAAGATGATCAAAAGAGATAAGCGCTGGGGTAAGGTTGAATTTTGGCAATCACTGGGTGCAATGAAAGACCCTTACACGATGGGCTATTATCTTAATGCAGTCGATTTAAGATATGACGCCAATAAGAACATTATTCAGAAAGTAGAACATTTAAGAGTTTATAAAACCATATGGATGAGAACCCTTCAGGTTAGCTTGATGGTGACCATTTTTTGCTTAATACTTGCCTATCCTGTTTCGTATTTACTGGCAACGTTACCAATGAGAATATCAAATCTACTCATGATCTGTGTTTTGATGCCTTTCTGGACATCACTCCTGGTACGAATTGTAGCCTGGATGATTATGCTTCAACAAAATGGCGTTGTTAACGATACCTTCGTGACTATTCTGCCGTGTTTTGAAGGTATGGTTAATCTGCCATTTTTTGGAGCAACAAATATCGATCTTTGTTTCGGTGATGAGGATCGAATACCGATGATGTATAACTTTACTGGAACCATTATTGTGATGACACAAATCTTATTGCCGTTTATGATTTTGCCAATCTATAGTATTATGAAGGGTATACCGCCAAGTTATATGAAGGCTGCTCAGAACCTTGGCGCCACCCCTACTCGTGCCTTTATTCGTGTTTATATTCCGCAATCAGTTCCAGGTGTTGGTGCGGGATGTATTCTAGTATTTATTGTTGCCATTGGCTACTATATTACTCCGGAGTTAGTGGGCGGAAAAGATGGACTCATGATTGGTAACTTTGTTGCTCGTGAAATGCAACAAACCTTGAATTGGGGACTTGCTGCTGCTATGGGCACCATGTTATTAATTGCCGTATTAGCGCTTTACTGGGTGTACGACAAATTTATTGGAATTGATAATTTGAAAATGGGTTAATAATGAAATTTCCTTCCTATACAACACCTCGAGAGAAACTTTGGCACTATTCTTATAGGACATATTGTGGCCTTGTATTGTTTTTCTTAGTGGCACCTTTGATAGTTGTTATTCCACTATCATTTACCAATTCAGTTTTCCTACAATTTGTCCCTGAAATGAAAATCTTCAGTTTTGAGACTTGGTCTTTTAACTTTGACGGTTACGGTACTCGCTGGTACAAAGAGCTATTTGGTATTTGTAGTGACAATACAGGAACAACTGTCTGTACCGACAGGTGGATGATTGGCATCAAAAATAGTGCCTTTATTGCTGTTTTTGCAACCTTCTTCGCTAGTGTATTAGGAACACTTGCCGCCCTAGGATTATCAAATCGACATATGCCATTTAATCGTTTAATAATGGCACTCATGATTTCTCCAATGATTGTGCCACTTATCATTACTGCAGCTGGAATGTTTTTCTTTTTCGCTAAATTAAATCTTGTTGCTACCCTTACAGGTTTGATTGTTGCTCACACCATTCTCGGTATACCTTTCGTTGTTATAACTGTAACAGCATCTTTAGCAGGATTTGATAACAACTTGATGCGTGCTGCGGCAAATTTAGGTGGTTCACCTCTGAGAAATTTTTTCAAAATACAGGCTCCACTAATCGCACCAGGCGTAATATCAGGAGCTCTTTTTGCATTTATTACCTCCTTCGATGAGGTCGTGATTGTCCTCTTTGTTGGCGGACCAGAACAATACACCCTGCCAAGACAAATGTGGTCTGGAATCCGTAATGAAATCAGCCCAACTATTCTTGCGGCTGCAACTATTCTTGTAATATTCTCCATTTTATTGCTTACCACACTTGAAATGCTTCGCCGTCGATCTGAGCGAATCCGTGGCGTCAGACAAAACTAAGGTTTTTCCTATTCCCTTTTATAAAATTACTTCTAGGCAATATATGGTCTCGTCTATCAATAACTATTAAAGAGTTCTACAAAAAACAATCATCCAGAATATAATAAAACCTATTTTATAAATTCAATTCATTATCATGAAAAAACGCATTATTTCGACGGAAAAAGCTCCTGCAGCTGTCGGCACATATTCTCAGGCTGTAGCAATTACTGGTGGCACAACAATCTATCTTTCAGGGCAGATTCCTTTAGTTCCGGAAACCATGGGGATTGTTGAAGGAGGTATTGAGGAGCAAATTCACCAAGTATTTAAGAATTTAACTGCTGTCTGTGAAGAAGCTGGAGGTGACTTAAGTAATATCGTTAAGCTTAATATTTTTTTGACAGACCTTAACAACTTTGCAGTCCTCAATGAAATTATGGCAACCTACTTTGACCGGCCTTATCCTGCCCGTGCAGCAATCGGGGTGAATGAACTTCCAAAAGGAGTTAGCGTTGAAATGGATGGTGTAATGGTGGTCAATTCGGATCAGTACAGCTACTAATCCAATGTCATCGCTCTCTGATCCAGTTATTTCAATTAACGGATTAGGGGGAAAAACCTCAGAAAGATTAAATCAGATCGGGATTTACTCTCTAGAAAATCTTCTCTTTCATCTACCCAACAGATACCAAGACAAAACCCAGATCACCCCACTTTCTGCAGCTAAAGTGGATGATGAAATTTTGGTTGAACTCTCAATTGATAGACTGGAAGAAGTCCCTACAAGACAACGCCAATTACTGTGTTATCTTTCTGACAATAATAATCAAAAGCTTTTAATTCGTTTTTTTCATTTTAATCAGTACCAAAAACAAGCTTTCGTCAGAGGCGAATATATTCAGTGTTTTGGTGAAATAAAAATAGGACGTTCAGGGCTCGAAATGCATCACCCTGAATATCGGTTAATTTCACAAGAACAAACACCACTTTTGGATTCAACGTTAACTCCAGTTTATCCCCTTACTGCAGGGATTACGCAAAATAAAATTAAACTCTGGGTTGGTCATGCTTTAGAAACATTAAGGGCTACAGTAATTAATGATTACTTTGAAAGGATTGCAAAAACCACGATGCCAAACCTTAAGGATTCCTTGTATTTACTCCATCACCCAAGGAAAGGAGAAGATTTAACTTCAATAAGTAACTTCAAACATATTGCGCAACAAAGATTAATTATTGAGGAACTTGCAGCTCACCAGTTAAACCTCCTGCTAATCAAGGCACGAAGAAAAACCCAGAAATCAAGCATTTTTTCTATTCATGATAATTTACCTAATCAACTAATGGAGTCTTTGGATTTTCGACTTACCAGTGCACAGTTACGTTGTATAGGAGAAATAAATCAAGACATGTCTTCTCCACAACCTATGCTGAGATTGTTACAGGGCGACGTAGGCTCAGGAAAAACCATAGTGGCAGTATTTACACTTCTTCAGGCAGTGGGGAATAACTTTCAAACTGCAATCATGGCACCGACTGAAATATTGGCGCAACAACATCTTCAAAGCTTTACTTCTTACCTTGATCATTTAGGCATTAAGGTTGCCTTTCTTTCAGGCTCTCAAAATACTGAAGAACGAAGAATGCAAATAAATTTAATTGCTTCTGGTAAAGCACAGATCGTAATTGGTACCCATGCACTTTTTCAGGAAAGTGTTTCATTTAACAATTTAGGCCTCGTAATTATAGATGAACAACATAAATTTGGTGTACACCAGCGCTTATCCTTGGTACAAAAAGCGAAAAAAGTGCCACACCAACTAGTAATGACTGCCACCCCAATTCCTCGATCTCTAACGATGAGCGCTTATGCAGACTTAGACACATCAGTTATTGATGAATTACCTCCTGGTCGGCAAAAGATTGAGACAATTGCACTTAGTAACAACCGAAGAGACGAAGTGGTTGAGAGAATTAAAAAGGTTTGTACAGAAGGTAAGCAAATTTACTGGGTTTGCACGTTGATTGAAGAGTCAGAAGAACTTCGCGCTGAATCTGCTGAGAAAACTTATTCATACCTTTCAAAAAAACTTGAAGGCATCAAAGTGGTTATGATTCACGGGAGATTAAATAAGGTAGAAAAAGAAATTATCATACAAGATTTTGCCAACGGAAAAATTAATGTACTTGTTGCTACAACCGTGATTGAAGTTGGGCTCAATGTCCTCAATGCAAGTCTAATGATTGTTGAGAATGCCGAAAGACTCGGACTAGCCCAGTTACACCAATTAAGAGGCCGTGTCGGCAGAGGGTCTGAAAAGAGTGTTTGTGTTTTAATGTATCAGTCACCTCTGAGTGATTCTGCAAAACAAAGACTTGATATCCTTCGTCACAGCAACGATGGTTTTGTAATTGCTCAAAAAGACCTAGAGTTGCGTGGACCTGGAGAAGTTCTAGGAACCCAACAAACTGGTATTGCCGATATGAAAATTGCCAGCATTGTAAGAGACGCTTACCTACTTAAACAAGCTGGTTACTATGCATCACAAATGTTGGAAGCAGGCGATAAAGATCAACATTCTCTAATCAATCGCTGGATTGATAGTGATAAATCTCACTATGCCAATGCATAAATTATTTAATAACTCGATAGCATAGAATTTACGCAACTATCAGACTCTTGTAAAATGCCTTTGTTATGTTCAATCCAGATAAATTTCAGTGGCGGTCATTTAGTGTTAATGAAAACATTCCTGAGCATGTCCTTGTCTGGTTATTAGACAATCAATCATTAACAGCCAAACTTCGAAATAAATATGATGACTTTTGCGTCAATGTTCTATCACAGCAAGAAAATAATCCATATCAATGTGAATTGAAATTACTCGATATTAACAAAAAAAATGTAATCATTGTCAGAGAAGTTGAGCTAATTGGGAACAGTCAAGCTGTTGTATTTGCGCGATCTGTTATCCCCAAAACGCCTGATACCGAAGATATTCTTGCCATAGGTTCAAAGCCGTTAGGTGAAATTCTTTTTAATGATCAGACCATCAAACGTGGACATCTAGAGGTTGGAAAATACAGCAACACTTGGGCTAGGCGCTCAACTTTTACGATAGCAAAAACCAAACTACTTGTCAGTGAAATCTTTCTGGAGCATCTTTATGCGTGATGATTTGTTTAATAATGATAGCGACATTGCTGACTTTCGCTTTGACGATACTGTTGTTGCTGTTTTTGATGATATGGTAAGACGCTCTGTTCCGGGCTATGAAGCAATGATACAAATGGTTGGCCTATTGGTTCGAACATATGGACAAGACAATACTAATTTTTATGATTTAGGAACCTCTACCGGAGCTATAACTCTCGCTTTGGCACTAAATAATAAATCAAAAAACAACAAATTCATTGCTGTAGATAATTCTCAAGAGATGGTTAAACAATGTAAAGAAAATCTCATCAGCAAAATTGATAACTTAGCTGTCATTTGTAGCGATATTAATGATATTAATATTGAAAATGCTTCTATAGTTGTTTTAAATCTTACTCTCCAATTTATAGAAGTTGAAAAACGCTCAGCTCTGATAAATAGAATATATCAAGGCCTAAATCAAGGAGGCATTCTAATTGTTAGTGAAAAGATACATTTTGATAATCAGCAAAAACAAAACAGTCTGACAAAACTCCACATGGATTTTAAACGTGCTAATGGTTATAGTGAATTAGAGATATCGAAGAAACGTCAATCTCTAGAAAATATCATGATAACTGAAAGTAAAGATGTCCATCTTGAGAGATTAAAAGCATCTGGCTTTAAAGATTCTAATTGCTATTTTCAGTGTCTTAACTTTGTCTCGTTTTTGTCTGTAAAATGACGTTTGTTTTAGGTAAGGCTAATTAAACAAAGGTTTTTTATGCTTTTAATGATTGATAATTACGACTCATTTACATACAACTTAGTTCAGTATTTTGGTGAATTAGGGCAGAAGGTTAATGTCTATCGTAATGATGAAATCACGCTTGATGAAATTGAAAAAATAAAACCAAATCATGTAGTTATATCTCCTGGACCTTGTACGCCAAACGAAGCTGGTATTTCCCTTGAACTTATAGAACGATTCTCTGGCATTATTCCTATCTTGGGTGTATGTTTAGGGTTCCAGGCAATTGTACAAGCTTTTGGAGGTAAAATTATTGGCGCAAAAAGAATCATGCATGGAAAGGTTTCACCTGTTCTGCATACTGGGAAAGGAGTATTCGATGGTCTAGATAGCCCACTTAACGCAACTAGATATCATTCTTTAGTTGCAGAACAACCAACTTTGCCTGATTGTTTTGAGGTAACAGCCTGGACCAATGATGAGTCGGGGAATATTGAAGAGATAATGGGTGTACGCCACAGAACATTAGCCGTAGAAGGTGTTCAATTTCACCCTGAATCAATACTAACCGAACATGGCCATCAAATGTTGAACACTTTTTTACAGGAAAATAACTAATGACCGAACTGACTAATTTTTTACAGGGCGAACTATTACTAACAGGGACACTGTTTGCTCTTATTGTATTATTTATTGCCAATATATATAGCGATAAACTAAAAAAGTACCAGGTTGTTGATACCAACGGAGCAATCTCTCTGATGGATGATGACGATTTAATTATTTTAGATGTGCGTGAAGATAAAGAAAGATCGTCTGGTTTTATTAAGTCTGCCATACACATACCTATGGCACAGGTAAAAGGAAAACTTGACTCATTAGATAAATCAAAAAAAATATTAACATACTGTAAGAGTGGTACGCGAGCAAACCGTATAGCAGAACTTCTTTGTAAAAACCAATTTGAAAATGTATACAGTCTAAAAGGTGGCTTCGATGCTTGGCAAAAGCAAGGACTTCCAATTAAAAAATAATCATGAAAAAATCTCTTAGCATTGTTGGTGCTGGAGCTTGGGGTAGCGCTCTTGCTATCGCCTTAAGTGATAAATTTGGCGAAATATTTCTAATCGCAAATAATAAAAAATTTATTAGTAAGTTAGGTAACAAACACCCAGCGCTAACTGAAACATTCGCAAGCAATATTAAGCTGAGCACAGATTTAAGTCTGATTAAGAATACCAAAGCAATATTAATAGCAGCACCCAGTTACTCATTTAGTGAGATACTATTTAGTATTAAGCCACACCTAAATAGCAACCACTTAATTGCCTGGGCAACTAAAGGCTTCGATCCAAATAATAAATGCTTGCTTCATGAAACTTTTCAAAAGATTTTGCCCGACTACCATCCATGTGCAATTTCTGGTCCAACATTTGCTGTAGAGATTGCCAAGAAAAAACCATCAGCAATTGTCGTAGCTTCAAAAGACCATGATACTCAAGAATTTTGGGCTGACGCCATACAAACTGAACTTTTAAGAGCATACAAAAATAATGATATTGTAGGGGTTGAGGTCGGTGGTTCGGTAAAAAATGTCCTTGCAATTGCTGCAGGAATAGCAAACGGCTTGGGATTTGGAGCAAATACCCAAGCAGCACTAATTACTCGTGGTTTAGCTGAAATGACACGGCTGGGGATTACTTTAGGCGCTGAGAAAACAACCTTTCAAGGACTCTCTGGTATGGGTGATTTGGTCTTAACCTGTTCTGACGACTTGTCAAGAAATCGTCGCTTTGGAAAAGAGTTAGCCAATAATGCGACAGTCAATGAGGCATTAACAATTGTCGGGGCCACCGTAGAAGGACTTAACGCATTGAAAATAGTTATCTCGATTGCGAATAAGTTAAAAATTGAGATGCCAATTTGTAATCAAGTTCTGGCAGTTACAGAAGGTAAAATAAAACCTGCAGTGGCTGTAAAAGAGCTACTACTTAGAAAACCAATTCAGGAGTAAACTAAAGTTCAAATTTGACTTTAATATCCCTGATCAAATAAAAAAAATAAAAAAAGTCTTGACATTCAGTTTTAAATACTATATTATTGTGC
>CAJWTP010000031.1 GCA_913047325.1 uncultured Gammaproteobacteria bacterium | reverse complement strand
TGGCCACTACCTAGGCTCTGAACAAACAATCAATGTTATGCAGAGCGAATATATTTACCCAGAACTGAGTGACCGAGACAGTCCAAACGACTGGAAAGATAAAGGCAAGCCGGTTATCTTAGATAGTGCAATTGCAAGAAAAAAAGAGATACTTGCAACTCACTTCCCTAGCCATATTAGCGACAGCATAGATGAAGAACTGCGAAAAAGATTTAAGATCCAACTAAGCCGCAAAGCTATTGGGCGAACCTAATTATCAAGATTATTATGAAAAAACATGCTCAAGTTGTAATTATTGGTGGTGGCTCCCTTGGGGTGAACCTTATGTATCACCTTACACAAGAGGGATGGAATGATGTTGTACTGATTGAAAAAGGGGAACTTACGAGTGGCTCTACATGGCATGCTGCAGGCCTGTGCCCAAACTTTAATGGCAACCATACACTTTCTAGTATCCACGATTACACTATCAAACTATACGATGAAATTCTGCCCAAAATAACTGGACTGCCATCATCATTTCATAAGACCGGTTCCTTACGTGTAGGCTACACGGAAATTGAAGAGCAGTGGTTTCGTCATGTCATTAGTAAATCAAATCATATCGGTTGTGAAATGTACTTTGTCTCAAAAGAAGAAGCTAAAGCCATTAATCCGATGATGGACTTTGATGGCGCAAGATGTATCTTGTATACACCTAACGACGGCCACGTTGACCCAACTACTGTTGTAACGCAACTGGCGCAACTTGGGAAAAAAGCTGGCGCCCAGGTAAGTAACTTTAACCGTGTTGTTGATATCAATATTTTGGCTAATGGTGAATATGAGGTAGTTACAGAACTTGGCAATATTGTGGCTCAGCATGTGGTCAATGCGGGAGGATGTTTTGCCCCGCAGGTTGGTGCAATGGTTGGTTCGTATGTCCCTCTAGTGAATCTTCAACATCAATATCTGATCACAGAAAGTCACCCCGAATTTTCATCGCTGGCTAAAGAATTGCCAGTTACTCGAGATTCATCGGCAGCGGCATACATAAGACAGGAAGGCAATGGATTATTAATTGGACCATATGAGGAACGTGGTTCAAAACCTTGGGCGCTTGATGGTCTAGATTGGTCATTTGACAGAGAGTTATTTGAGGGTGATATTGAACGGCTTATGCCTTGGTTAGAACGCTGTATGGAGCTTGTACCTTTGTTCAAGGAGGTAGGCATTAGCACCGTTATCAATGGACTCATTACCCATACACCTGATGACAACTTGCTTGTCGGCCCTGTTAAAGGTTTAACAAACTTCTGGAACTTGTGTGGCGCCAGTATTGGTATTGCACAAGGAGGGATTGGTAAATACTTAGCACAGTGGATGGTTCATGGACAAACAGAGCTAAATATGGCTTCACTTGATTCTCGCAGGTTTGACCAATGGGCTGATAAGAAATACTGCATTACCCGAGCTATTGAATCTTATGAAAGAATGTATGCAATGGCAGTACCCAACGAAAACCGACCACACGGTAGGCCCTTAAGGGTCAGCGCACTGCATACTTTATTATCTCAAAAAGGGGTAGTCCATATTGTTAACACGGGTTATGAGAAACCTTCCTGGTTTACAACCCAAAACATTAAAAGTGAAAGTCATGCCTGGACTCATAGCGAAGCCCATGAAGCCATCGCCGAAGAATGTTTAGCTGTTCAAAACTATTGCGGAGTAACAGACATCAGCGGAACGGCAAAATTTAGAGTCACTGGAAAAGATGCGTTGGCATTTCTGGACAAATTATCCTGCAACAAACTGCCCACTAAAGATGGCAGAATCGGATTGACCCTATTCCATGCACCAAAAGGCGGCATTATTGCTGAACAAACCATCAGCAGAATTAGTCATGAAGAATTTATTTTAATGGGCGCTATTGGATCTCAAGTGAAGGACTATCAATGGCTTGAATGGCATGCAAAAGAATATGAGGTTAACATCGAAGACATAACTGAGAGTTGGGGTGGGTTGCTCTTAACTGGACCTAATGCTCGTAAAATCCTGCAACAGTGCACTCAAGAAAATCTAAGCAATGACGCCTTTCCTTGGTTGAATTGTCGCACCATCAAGATTGACTCAGCACCAGTTTTTGCGATGCGAGTTTCTTATGCTGGAGAGCTTGGATGGGAACTACATATGCCAACATGGCAACTTATTTCTATCTATGAGTCCTTGATGGAGACGGGGCAGGATTTTGGAATACGTGATTTTGGCGGGCAAGCTTTTAACTCTATGAGGCTTGAAAAAATGTATCGCGCTTATGGCGCTGAATTTACTGAAGAGATCTCTGCCCTTGAGGCGGGTATGGAGAGATTTATTGACCTTAGTCGCGACTTTATTGGCTGTAATAACATAAAAGAAAGGCAATCTAAGGGTGTTGCAACGAAATTAGCCTACCTTGTATTCGATGACCAAATTGCTGCAGAATGTTTTGGCAATGAGGCTGTTTTTGCCGACAGTCAGCTGAGTGGAATTATTACCAGTGGCGCCTACGGTCATCGCGTCGGTCATAGCATAGCATTTGCTTATCTGAAACCAGAACACTGCAAAGAAGGCTTGTCGCTGACTGTCGAGACTGCACTAGGGAGTCGGAAGTGCCATGTATCAATGAATGCATCTTATGACCCGGATAATATAAAATTGCGTACCTAATATGAATGAGCAAAGCGAACTAAGACAAATAATAAGTCCCTGTGTAAGTATCTGCAAGTACAATAAAAACGACTACTGTATAGGCTGCAAGCGTCACATGAATGAAATATTTGACTGGTTTGACTATAGCGAGCAGATGCGGATGGCAATCATGCAAGATTTAACCGACCGTGATATTGAGCTTACGGTTTAGATTTGTTTAGAATTATCTTTACAGAAATACCAAACTGACGCCAACAAAAAACATCACCGTTCCAGATATTCTGTTAACCCGTTGTGCCGCCCTAGGACTATTAATGATGCGCTTGAGCTGCTTGCCAAGTAATGAAATAACCACCAAACCCGTTAACAGGCCTAATGCCACCGTTAGAATTATTTGCAAGGCATAAGAAAGCTTTACCTGTGTAAGGTCAATCAACACAGGCAATACCGAGAGATAAAAAATCATTACCTTTGGGTTTGTCCCTGAAATTACAAAGCCAGCAATGAAATCCTTCCTGCTCGAGCTGTTTGACTGAAACTCGCTAAGATTAATTGCGCCAGATGTCCACTGCGAATAGCCAAGATACATTAAGTAAGCTGCGCCAAAAAAACGCACAATACCGATCAAGGGTTCAATACGTTCAGCAAGAACGTCGATAGAAAATACAATCAATGACAAATACATTAGGTCGCCTAATATCGCACCTACAGAATACATCATTGACGACAAGAATCCTCTCGAAGTACTGATTGACAGGAGGGCAAGGGTTCCCGGACCTGGCGTCATTACGAAAACCAGAATCGTAAAGAATAAAATGGTAAAGGTGCTTTGCTCCATATAAATCTTTTAAGTGTCTATCTGAAAGTGGTCAGATCTTTGAATTTAACGTTGTTCAAGACAACCAGTGCAGAGACCGCCATTATAGTGCCTATAGCATTTCTGATAGTCAGCGTTTCGCTGAAGAATATTGCCCCCAAGGCGATTGCAAAGAATGGCGTTAACAAACTAAATTCGGCACACTTTTTTGAACCCAAAACTTTCAGCCCAATATAGTAAAGGGTGGCCGCAATAGTAGTACTCAAAACTGAGACAATAAATATATTAATCCAAAATACTTTGTCCATATTGACCTCAGAAAGGAAAGCTCCATCGAACGACAAGAACCAGTCAATCACTAACGCAAAAAGGCAGATATAAAAATTAAATGCCATCACATGCATACTCCTCATGAGTGCACCAAAAACAGTTATTAATGCATAGAAGAAAGCAGCTAAAACAAAATAAAGGTTGCCGCTACGCACCCACTCCGAGAGATTTAATTGTTCAAAGTTCATCATCAGCGCTACACCAATAACTCCGAATAGTAATGCTATCCAGTCCCTGAGCGTTGGTTTCGATTTCTTGGAAAAGAGCATAAATATATAGACGAATATTGGAATTAAAACGGTCACAAGCGCGGCCCCCAATCCCGCAGCACCATGCTGCATTCCCATAAAATAAAAGCGCGTATTGCCAATCAAAAATATCGCCAGCAATAGCGACAAAAGAAAATTTCTTCTATTGATCTTAAGAGTAATATTCATCCACCAAAGCACCGGAAAAGTTGACAGAATTGCGAAAAAATATCTATAGACAACAATCTCGTTCTCGCTAATATAAAACGATAAATATTTCGCCGCAATCCCTGACAGGGCCCAAGTAAAAGTCACCATCACCATCAATAAAGACATCGTTCTTTTTGATTCAATCATCGATATATCTCGCTGTATTTAATACAGTGCCACAAATAAACCTACCAAAATCATTATCACCCCAGTCACCTCATTGACTCGCTTGATGACCCTGGGATTTTCAATGTGTTTTCTTAGCCGGATCCCTAAAATGTTTGCCAGACTGAGCACAAAGAATACCGTAATCCCTACAACCCCAATCACCTTTATTTCGGTTGCAACCGTTAGGTTATCTAGGTCAATAAAGATAGGCAGGAAGGATAGGTAAAAAATAATTGTCTTAGGGTTAGTAACTCCCACAACAAAACCAGCAATAAGTAACCTCGATACCGACCCTTTTTCGCTCGACTGTTCAAAACTTACACCCTTCGATCGCCACTGCTGATAACCAATATAGACAAGATATGACGCTCCAAGAATTTTCACGAAAAGCATACTATGACTTATCAGTTCAGCTAAGGCGTTGAGCGCCAGCATTGCCACCGCAACATAAATAATGTCACCTACGGTATGCCCAATAGAAAGCCACACCCCGGGGACGGCGCCATACCTTGTTGATATTGCAAGAACAGCAAACAAACCAGGTCCAGGCGAAATAGCATAAACAAAAGTTGCAATCGTAAGCGAGAGTAGTGTGAGCCAGTCCATTGCCAGATTATAGCCATAGCATCTGCTATAATCACAACATTATTAAGCCCTATTTTATTACCCTTACATGAACCTAGATTACCTCGACTTTGAACAACCCATCGCTGAACTTGAAGGCAAGATTCAGGCACTCGAAAATGTCAAAGATAGCGCCGATATTTCTAAAGAAATGGACGCACTGAAACTAAAAAGCGAATCTTTAACCAAGAAAATATTCTCTTCACTCACCGACTGGCAGATTTCTCAGCTAGCGAGACACCCTAAGAGACTCTACACGCTTGACTATATCGAATCTATTTTTGACGAGTTTACCGAACTGCATGGTGACCGTTCATTCTCTGATGACAGAGCTATGATTGGCGGGATTGCTAAAATGGATGACTACTCTTTTGTCTTTTTAGGCCAGCAGAAAGGAAGGTCCACAAAAGAAAAACTGCTTCACAATTTTGGCATGACGAGACCCGAAGGTTATCGTAAAGCTTTGAGATTGATGAAGATGGCTGAAAAATTCTCACTTCCAATTGTCTCATTCATTGATACGCCTGGAGCGTATCCTGGAATTGGCGCTGAGGAAAGAGGGCAAAGCGAAGCGATCGCAAGAAACCTGTTTGAAATGTCAACCCTAGAAACACCAATCATTTCAGTTGTTATTGGCGAAGGCGGTTCAGGTGGCGCACTTGCGATAGGCTTGGCTGACACCATGTTGATGTTTGAATATAGTATTTACTCGGTCATCTCTCCTGAAGGATGCGCATCGATTCTTTACAAGGACTCCACAAAAGCGAGCATTGCTGCAGAATACCTTAAACTGACTAGTAAGCACCTTAAACGTTTCAAGTTGATCGATAAAATTATTCCCGAGCCGCTTGGCGGCATTCACCGGGACCCTGAGAAGGCCTGTGAACTTCTTAAAAAGGCGCTCATTAAGGAATTAAAATCGGTTCAGGAAACAAAAACGGAAGAACTCCTCAGGGAGAGACATAAAAAACTTTTAGGCTTTGGAAGATTTAACGAAAAAGGATAAATTCCTTGAAGGCAAACATCTAGTTGTCGCGCTTAGTGGTGGCGTTGACTCTGTCGTCCTGCTCCACTATCTATCTAAATTTTATCCTAACAAGGTTAGAGCTATCCATATTAACCATAACCTATCTAAGCACTCTAAACATTGGGAAATTTTCTGTAAATCTCTATGTAGGAAGCAAAAGATTGACTATAAAAATATTGATATTTTCGTCGAAAATGCATCTAACGTGGAAGAAAATGCTCGTAAAAAGCGATATCATGCTTTAATTTGTGAAATAAATGATAACGAAGTTCTGTGTACAGCTCATCATCAGGATGATCAGGCTGAAACACTATTATTGCAACTTTTCAGGGGTAGCGGTGTGGCTGGACTGGCGGCGATGCCTAAAAACAAAAAACTTAACGGTTGTGAATTGTATCGGCCACTCCTTGGGGTCTCAAGAAAGCAAATAATGGACTACGCAATAGCAAATCATATTGATTGGGTTGAAGATGACAGCAATCAAAACACTAACTTTAGAAGGAACCTGCTTAGAATTGAGTTCTTGCCAAGACTGGGTGAAGTGTTTGTTAACCTGACTGCAAACATTTCCAGGAGCGCCAAGCATCAATCCGAAACCCTCGACTTGATGCGTGATTTAGCAGAACTTGATATAGATAACTATTCACTCGTTGCTAATGACAGATTGCAGGTTGAAGGACTCGTCAGATTATCACAAAGAAGGATGATTAATGTCATTCGTCATCATATTAATCGATTGGGTTATGTTTCACCCTCTGAAAAGGTATTAAAAGAAATGATTACTCTGATTAAGGCGAAAGCTGACGCCAAGCCGGTTGTTAGCTGGAGCCACTATGAGCTAAGGCGCTATCAAAATGAGCTCTATTTCTTTGATGAAAATCAAACCCACACGCCAAACCACTGTCAGTACTATGAATCGCTCAAAGATTTGCCGAACTTTGAGATCCGCTATAGGATAGAAGGACAGCGCATAAAGCAGAAAAACAAGGAGCACTCGCAGTCACTAAAAAAAGTTTTGCAAGAGGCAAATATCCCTCCCTGGGAGCGTGACCGACTAAGAATGTACTACGTTGACGGTAAGTTGAGAGCGATTGAAGGTCTCGGGGAAATGGAGGGAGCCTGATTTAGATATAGGGATTCTTGATTCCGATTTTTTCCAGAAACTCAATTTCGATTGACTCCATTTTATTTGCAGCGCCTAAATCATCATGATCGTAACCTAGCAGATGGAGTATTCCGTGTATCACCATATGAGTCAGATGATCTACGAAGGCTTTGTCGCCCACTATAGCCTCCTCGCGAACCACTTCAACACAAATAACTATATCGCCTAGAATAGCTTCATCTATCTCGACTGGAATTTCGCTTGGAAAAGAGAGTACGTTTGTTACCTGGTTCTTGCCTCGATATTCATTATTAAGGACCTGAATCTCGACAGCTGAAACAAGCCGGATTAACAATTCACTCTCTCCAACGCCAAAATCATCCATCAACTGCTGGGCAATATCTTTGATCCTATCTGCATCTACTAACTTATCGTTAATGATATTTTGAATAACGACCATGGCTTGGGAATATTGATAAAATGACTTATTTTATCCCTAAAACATTTTACTTTGTCGTCTATCATAGAAGTTGCAATAGCTGTACCCCTGCACAATACATTTGACTATCTTTGCGATTATCAGGTCAATATTGGTGCAAGGGTCAGTGTCCCTTTTGGCCGCAAAAAAGTTGTTGGCATTGTTTTGTCTGAAAAAGATAAGAGCGATCATGACAATCTCCGTTCAGTTGAAGAGGTTCTTGACAAGGGCGAGATCCTCTCAAAAGAGATTCTCGATTTTTTGTTCTGGTCGGCAAACTATTATCACCATCCAATCGGCGAAGTCTTGCTCGGCGCTTTACCAAAAAATCTAAGGCAGGGCAAACCGGCAGTAGTCAAAAAACTTACTACCCATGAAAGAGAGCTGACGCCATGTAATTTCGAAACCACGAGGGAGCAAAAAACAGCAATTGATACAGTCCTAAAATCACAGCATAATTTTCATAGTTTTCTAATACATGGTGTTACCGGTAGTGGCAAGACAGAGGTCTATCTAAGGGCCACCGAATCTCTACTCAAAAAAGGCAGGCAAGTTCTCGTACTGGTGCCCGAGATTGGCTTAACGCCCCAAATGATTTCGCGTTTCGAGGAGAGGGTTGAGGCTAAGGTTGTCTCTATCCATTCACAACTAAATGAAACGCAAAAGACCGACGCCTATTTGATGGCAAAAAATGGAGAGGCGAGAGTCATCCTTGGAACACGCTCGGCAATATTTACCCCGATTCCGAAACTCGGCCTAGTAATAGTAGACGAGGAGCATGACGATTCATTCAAACAGCAATCTGGTTTCCGTTATTCCGCCAGGGATCTTTGTTTTATGCGTGCAAAGCTTGCCAATATACCCCTACTTTTGGGCACAGCAACGCCTTCACTGGAGACACTAAAAAATGTCTTGGATGGCAAACTGACTAGGCTTGTGTTAAGCTCACGCCCCGGCGCAGCGATTATGCCAGACGTCAAACTGATAGATATGCGCGCCCAGTCTGCCGAAGCGCTCTCTCAGCCCCTGGTCGCAAGAATGCGCCACTATCTCGATGGCAATAAACAGGTAATGCTATTTATCAACCGTCGCGGCTATGCGCCTGTTTTTTTCTGTACCGAGTGTGACTGGCGCGCGGAATGCGACTCTTGCGACGCTGCCCTAATTTACCATCGCCACATCAATCGCCTCAAGTGCCATCATTGTGGCTCCGAAAAATTGCCGGATAGTGCTTGTCCCGCTTGTCGTCAGCCGACATTAAAAGTTCTTGGATACGGCACGGAGAGACTAGAAGAGAACCTAGAATCCTACTTTCCGAACACGCCTGTGATTAGGATAGATAGGGACACAACAAGAAGAAAGAAAGCTTTTGCAGGCCACTTAGAGCAAATCCATTCGGGTAAGCCTTGTATTTTGGTTGGAACTCAAATGCTAGCCAAGGGGCACGATTTTTCTGAGCTCGCCTTTGTCGGCGTATTGGATGTAGATGTTGGCCTCATGTCGTTAGACTTTCGAGCTACAGAGAATCTCGCGCAACTCTTGATTCAAGTCTCTGGTCGTGCCGGCAGAAGTAAAGATAGCGGTGAGGTTGCAATCCAGACACGCTACCCGAACCACCCAATATTCAGCCATATCAAAAAATCCGCATACAGCAAATATGCCGGCACTTTGCTAAAAGAGAGGGAGGAAGCCCAGTTACCGCCCTACGCCCATCAAGCCCTAATCTGCGCTAATGCAAAAAATAAACAGGGCGCGGAGCAGTTCCTCAACGAGATCGCCAGGCTTCTCAACAGTATTGACATGGATTCAGTCGAAATCTGGGGGCCAGTACCCGGAGTCATCGAAAAGAAGTCAAACTATTACTACTTTAATTTGTATCTTCAGTCAACCAACAGGAAGGACCTCCACCGTCTACTCAAAACCTTCTATTTGCATATCGAAACAATCAAGATAAATAAGTCTGTTCGTTGGTATTTGGATGTCGACCCTATTGAGTGATACAAGACTTAATGCAATCTAGAGACAGCACTAATCTAGTTTGGCTTGCCTAGTGCCTGCCTCTGAAAGAAGGACTTAAGTATAGGAGTATCATCGATAATATTCATGCCCATCCCTCTAAGCCAGCGAACCGGTTCGACGTTTTCTTTGTAAATCCAATTCAAGCCGTTCATAGTCTTGGCCATCAATTCATTGTCCAATCTCCGCGCCCTTGCGTAGCTTCTTAACACAGAATGCTCTCCTAAACTCTTGTCGGGGTAAGTGGAAAGCTGCAAGTTGAGTTCTCTACAATCAGCAAAACCTAGGTTCACCCCTTGGCCAGCCAGGGGATGAATATTGTGGGCCGCGTCACCAATTAGAGCTAGGTTTGGCAAAACATAAGATTTTGCGCTCCTCTCGATAAGGGGGAAAGATTGCCTTTCATTTTGCAGTAAAAGAACTCCAAAACGATACTCAACTGCCTCCGCCAGAGCCTTTTCAAATTCTGCATTTTCTAGCCTGATGAGTTTTTCAGCCAGTTTGTTTTCACATGACCAGACAATAGACGCCTGGTTTTCAGATAACGGCAACAAGGCGACGATGCTGTCGGACAAAAAACGTTGCCATGTGGTTTCTTCAAAGGGCTTTTCACTAGCAATGTTGGCGATAATTGCTTTTTGATCATAGTCATTCTCACTAGTCTCGATTTCACTGAGCCCTCTTACCTTCGAGAGTGATCCGTCGGCGCCGATTAGTAGCTGACATGTTAATTTATCTTTGTTGCTTAGTAATAATTCGTAACCATTTGTTGTCTTTAACAAATCGCTGAGCTTTGCAGAAATAAAATCAATCTTTGATTGATCTATTGCACCAAAAAGCGCAGACTGAATGAGGTCGTTCTCTACAATAAATCCAAGCTGCTCTAGGTTTTCATCCTTTGCGTGAAAGTTTAGATGGCCATGCGAATTTTGATCCCATATCTTGGTAGCTATAAAAGCCCGCTTTCTGCTGATATCATCCCACACATTTAGCGAAACCAAGTAACTCTTAGAAGCCGGGGTAATTGCGCTCACCCTAGAATGAAAGTTTTTCTCTATTTTAGGATTGCTATTGCCGGGTTCAACAATTGCAATGGAGCAGTTATTTTTTTGCGAGAGCTCCAAGGCAAATGCCAGCCCTACCATGCCGCCGCCGATTACGATAACATCGTAGCCTTTCATTTAGCCCTCTCCGGCAATCGTCATTTCACTGATCAATGTGGTGCCAACTTTGATGTTGCTTCTCGGATCGATGTCGTCACCGACATGGACTACGTTAGCGAGCATATGTTTTAAATTACCAGCAATTGTGATACCTGACACCGGGTACTTAATCTCTCCGCTCTCAACCCAAAAACCGCTAGCGCCGCGGGAATAGTCCCCAGTTGTCATATTGACTCCGTGACCCATTTGGTCGGTAACGATAAGCCCTCTGTCCATATCTTTGATTAACTCTTTAAACCCGCCACTGTAATTGGGGCTAATATGGCAGTTGCCTACCCCGCCAGCGTTGGCAGTTGATTCAAGGCCCAGCTGGTTAGCCGAATATTGGCCCATTATGTAGCTTGAAACCCTGCCATCCTCAACAAAAAACTGTCTCCTCTTCATTACACCATCCTGGTCGAAAGCTATCGCTCCGATCGTTTTTGCTTGGAGAGGATCCTCGAAAACGCTAATCGTTTCGGGCAACACCCCGTCCCCTAGAGATTCCAGCAGAAATGAAGTCTTTTTATATTGCCTAGAACCACTAAGCGCTCCAAGCAACTGCGAAAACAGTCCCGTAGACTGCCTTGGAGTAAACAGTATTGGGCATTTTTGTGGGCTTAAATTTTGTGAACCGAGCTTCTGTTGTGCTAATCTTGCTGCTTCTATGCCAACTTGTTTTGCAGGAGAAAGTTCTCCGGCATCAAGCGCAACTGAATATTCATAGGCTGTCTGCATTTCCTCTTCCCTCTTGGCAATCAAAGAGCAATGAAGTGAGTGCCTGGTGCTTTTCGCTCTGGCAGCTAAACCGCTCGAATTGGCGTAGATGCTTTCGCCCTCAAAACTTGAAATTTCTGCACCGTCAGAATTATCTATCTCGGGCTGTTCAAGTGCTATCGCTTCACACTCTTTTGCAATATCGATGCTCTTTTTAGCATCCAAATCCCATAAATGATAGAGATCCAACTCCGGCACCTGCCAGGCTAATCTCTCTTTTGGTGCCAATCCATTGAATGGATCTTCCTGGGTATACTTTGCAATCAAACAGGCGGACTCAATTGCCCTATTTAAACTCTCCTTTCCTAGGTCCACGCTTGATGCGTGGCCCTTTTTTTTGCCAATGTAGACGTTAACATCGAAATTTGTATCGAGGTGATACTGCAAGGTTTCAACTTCTGACAGCCTGACTTTCGTGGATACTCCAGAACTTTTGCCAAGCGAAACTTCGTAGTCGGTTATTTGCTGCTTTTTCAGTAATTCTATGGCAAGCTGTGTTGTCTTTTCAAGAGAGCTCATGAGACCAAATTATACTAATAATAAAAATACTCTTGTGCCTATCGGAACTACCTTGACAATAAGATTGTTTGAATTAATTCGTCGCAGAATTAGAATCAACAACCTCTTGAGCGCGCTGAACTTCAATCAAATGTATTCGCCGAGAGTCAGTCTTCAAAACTTTAAAGTGAAAGCCCTGGAGGCTAATCTCGCTCATTTGTTCGGGCATAAAGGTGAAACCTGAGATAACCAGTCCTGCCACTGTATCAGAGTCTTGAGTTGAAATTGATACATCAAAATACTCATTAAACTCAGTTATGGGTGTATTTGCTTGAAGTAAATATCGGCCATCCCCAAAGTCAATAATATTGTCCTCTTCTTGGTCGTGTTCATCTTCTATCTCGCCTACAATTTGTTCAAGCACATCTTCTAATGTTACTAATCCAGCGATCTCTCCGTACTCATCCAAAACAACAGCCATGTGTGATTTGTTTTGCTGGAATTCTCTCAACAGCTCGCCTAGAGGCTTGCTTTCAGGAACAGAAAGTGCATCTCGAAGATATTCACGGTAGTTAAACTCATCCTTTTCATCTCTGGCGAAATGAGCGAGCAAGTCTTTCGCCAAGATAAGACCTAAAACTGTATCGTTCTCTTGGTTATGGATTGGGAATCGTGAATGGTAAGAGCTAACCATGACCTTTAGTAGCTCGCTTGTTGTAGCCTCAGAATTAATCATGATTATTTTTGATTTTGGCACCATGACGTCACGCACTTTTAAGCTCTCGAACTGCATCGCTCCTTCAATCACTGAACGGCTATAGGGGTCAATAACTAGATTATCCTCGGCCTCTTCTAAGGCTTTCATTAGTTGTGCTCGGGGTTTCAGTGTTTGGTTAAAAATCTTGCTGATTAGTCTTCGAAGTAAGGGCTTACTCGGAGGTTTTTCTTCGCTCATTAATGTATAAGTTGTGTTGTAGAGGGTCTATTTTACCCTGAATTAGGTTTTTTTACATTGCGCATGGCTTTGCCTTTTGCGGCGCGCTCTTTTCGTACTTTTTTAGGGTCAGCAATAAGCGCTCGATAGATCTCAACGCGGTCTTTTTCTCGCAAAACTGTATCAAGTGAGGCAAATTTCGAAAAAATGCCCACCCTGTCTTTCGTAAGGTCAATTTGTTTGTGTTTATCTAAAATACCTGAAGCCTCAATAGCTCCCTGTACAGTTATGTCCTCTTCCACTTCAAGACTAAGCAAGGTTTGCCTTTCAGGTAGTGCATAGGCAACTTCAACTATCATAAATATCACTCATTCTCTGTGCATCACTAAAATCAAGCGAGCCTTCGTAAATGGCTCTTCCTGTTATTGCTCCAATTATACCGTGATGTGCATTTTTCAAAAGTGCGGCTATGTCATCAAGATTTGTAATTCCGCCTGAGGCAATTATTGGAATAGTTGTATTGATTGCAAGCTCGGTAGTTGCACTGACATTAACGCCTAGCATCATTCCGTCACGCGCAATGTCGGTGTAGACAATCGAAGTTACACCGTGCTGTTCAAATTTTTTTGATAATTCAATGACATGAAGATCTGTTTGGTTCGCCCATCCATCTGTAGCAACAAGTCCATTGTTTGCATCAAGCCCGACAATAACCTTACCCGGAAATTCTTTACATAGGTCGCTAACAAACTGCGGATGAGTGACAGCCATAGTGCCAATGATGAGGTAACTAACGCCAGCTTCAATATAGGCATTTGCAATATCGATGTTTCTTATGCCGCCACCAATCTGAACAGGCAGGTCTGGGAACTTTCTGGTTATTTGATGTACGCACTCTGCATTCACCGGTTTACCCTCGAATGCGCCATTCAGGTCGACCAGGTGGAGTCTCCTAGCTCCCTCATTTATCCACCTGGCGGCCATCTCGCAAGGGTCGTCAGAGAATACAGTTGTGTCCTCCATTAAACCTTGTCTCAGGCGGACGCACTGCCCATCTTTTAAATCAATTGCGGGAATAATAAGCATGTAAAAGTGTATAAATTAAAAGGAATAGTGTTGCCTTAGGCTCTTAAGCCAACTATTATAAGCATTTGAATTGAGTTTTCGAATAGTTTCGCTATTTTCAATATTTGTTTTGACTGCTTTATCGCTCAAACAGGTTGTAACTCCTCTAAGTTCCAGCGCGGTCTAATCTGAATTTCATAATCATCATTGGATTGACCGGATAGTAATCGGTAATGACCGGCAAGCGCGATCATAGCGCCATTGTCTGTACAAAATTCTGGGTCAGGATAATAAACATCAATATCAAGGCTTTCAGCCATTTTGTCTAATGTTTGCCGTAAACAATTGTTTGCACTAACACCACCCGCGACGACCAGAGTGGAGAAATTTGTTTTTTCAATAGCCCTTCTACACTTAATCATCAAGGTCTGTGTGGCGGCAATCTCGAATGCCTTTGCGATGCTGGGTTTTTCTTTGGGATATTTTAAATAGGTGTTTCGGGCAAATGTTTTTAGTCCGCTAAAACTAAAATCTAAACCCGGCCTATCGGTCATCGGTCGCGGAAAATCGAACCTGCCTGCGGTCCCTTTTGTTGCCAAATTTGCCAATGCGGGACCTCCAGGGTAGCCCAACCCCAGAATTTTTGCGGTCTTGTCAAACGCCTCTCCGACCGCATCATCCAGCGACTCACCCATAATTTTGTATTGCCCAATACCGCCAACCTCAACGAGCATTGTATGGCCCCCAGAGACAAGAAGCGCAACAAAGGGAAAGTCAAGCTTGGAAGAGGCCAGCAATGGCGCTAATAGATGTCCCTCCATATGGTGCACGCCTAACGCTGGAATGCCTAGCCCCCAAGCTAGGCTTTGTGCGATGGAACTACCAACCAGTAAAGCACCAGCTAAGCCCGGGCCTGCCGTATAAGCGACACCGCTAAGGTCTTGCAATGCTATATTGCTTGATTTGAGTGCCTCTTTAATTAACGGCAGGGTTTTTTGGATATGGTCTCGAGAGGCAAGCTCAGGGACCACCCCGCCATAGTCCGAATGCAGTTCTATCTGCGAAAATAGTTTATGCGAAAGAAGTCCCTTTTCACTACTATAAATACCTATACCAGTTTCATCACACGAAGACTCAATCCCCAAAGTAATAAATATTTTCTTATCCACCAACAGTTTCGCCTAGATAGACCTTTTTAACCTCTGCATTAGCCAGAATTGTTTCTTTATTGCCTGAGGCAATAATTTCACCAGTATTTAAAACATAAGAATGGTCGCATGTATCAAGCATTTCTCGATAATTATGGTCTGTAATTAGAATGCCAATACCTTTGTCTCTTAATTGATAAATAATATCTTGTATATCTCCCACTGAGATGGGGTCGATACCGGCAAATGGCTCGTCCAACAAAATGAACTTTGGCTCCATCGCTAGAGCTCTTGCTATTTCAACACGTCTACGTTCTCCGCCAGACAGAGTGATCCCTTTTATGTGGCGGACATGTTCAATATTAAACTCGTTCAATAATTCCTCAAGTCGGCCCTTTCTTGACTTAGCTGGCAATGTCTTTTTTAGTTCTAGGATTGCCATAATGTTGTCTTCAACATTCAATTTACGAAAAATCGAGGGCTCCTGAGGCAGGTATCCTAGCCCCAGGTTAGCACGTTTATGCATCGGCAAATGGCCTACACTTTTATGATTAAGAAATACCTTGCCCTTGTTGGGCCGAACGAGCCCGCAAGCGATATAAAAACAAGTTGTTTTTCCAGCGCCATTTGGTCCAAGTAGACCGACAATTTCGCCTCCTTTAACTGAAAAAGAGACATTATTGACAACTTCACGTCGTGCATATGTTTTGTGGATATTTTTTACTTCTAAAATATGGTCTGACATTTGTTGGTCGCTGTTTATTTATAGGTGCAACTATCTTACCCTAAATATAGTTGATATTCCTAGAGCTATAGAGCTCTTCCACTTTGTTTTGTGTAAATACTTTTAGCGCTCCTTGGGAACTAACACCTAGCACTTCTGCTGCGAAAGTGTTGCCCTCCTTTTCAATGCTAATTCGTTTACCTTTGAGCATATCATAGCGCTCCCAATCCATTTGAAAGTCAGTGAAGCCTTCTAATTCAAATCTCTGTGATGATGCGAGGACATGGCTGACTATTGAAGCGGTTAGATTCCTAATATCAGGCAGCATCTTGGTTAGTGCCGCCAAATCAACCCATGGCGTTTCGCAAACCATATCTTCGTTCAAAGCATAATTTACCCCGACCCCGATAACCACTAATTGATTATTAGACCGGGCCTGACTTTCGAGCAGGATACCTGCCAGCTTCTTATGCTCAAAATATATGTCGTTTGGCCACTTGATGGACAAACCTGAAATCGAGAGTTCATCTTCGAGAGCCTTGATTATCGCCAAGCCAACCACCAGGCTGAGTCCATTTAAGTTGCGGTTCTGAGAAAAACCCCTTCTTATGGAGAACAAAATACTGCCATCTTTTTGCGCTTGCCATGTTCTTCCATATTGACCCTTCCCTTGGGTTTGCTGTCTTGCAACACACAGCTCAATATTGTTTGAAAATGGTCTATTGGAAAGGAACTGGTTAGTGCTCTTTATTGAGTCAAAATAGTGGCACACTATATCGCTTGGTAATAAACTGTCTAAAGAAGAATAATAATCCACGTCACAAGAAAAATAATCAAAGAAAGTGCAACGGCAGCTGAAGCTGCGTCTTTTGCATAGCCAGACAGTTCATGGTGCTCGGTACCTATACGATCGACAACAGCCTCGATTGCCGAGTTCAACATCTCAACAATTAATACCACAAAGATAGGAACGATAAGTGCCACCCTTTCGATTGCTGATTCGCCGAGAATGTAGCCAAGAGGTAACAGGAAGATAGCTAACCATACCTCTAACCTGAACGCCTCCTCAGACCTGTAACATGCCCTGAATCCTTGTGCCGAATATACACATGCAGAAAGTAGTCTTTTAATTCCGGTAGGTTTATTGTCGCTATTCATCAAATGTCTATCCAAAGAAGAAGAGTCTAAGTGGGACAGGTTCAATACTTTGTTAAAATATTAGTAACAATTTTACAACAAATAAAAATTGGTGTTGCTTATGAAAATAGCCCTCGGTGTCGAATATCTAGGAACAGACTTTCATGGCTGGCAGATACAAGAAACAGGCATTAGAACAGTTCAAGGGGTTGTTGAATTGGCATTGTCTGAAGTTGCAAACCATCCAGTTAGAGTATTCTGCACAGGAAGGACAGACGCCGGAGTTCATGCAAAGGAACAGGTTATCCACTTTGATACTAAAACTTATAGGGAGAACAAAGCGTGGCTCCTTGGTGGCAATGCAAAACTGCCTCATGATGTTAACTTCAATTGGGCAAAGCAGGTTGATGATGATTTTCATGCAAGATTTAGCGCCTACGCTAGATTATATGAATACAAAATATACAATCACCCGGTCCGTTCTGCACTGAACGCGAATTACAGTTTATGGGAGCCAAGAAAGCTTAACCTAGATCAAATGTCTGCAGCCGCCAAATTACTGACAGGAAAACATGACTTTTCAGCTTTCAGAGGGAGCTTGTGTCAAGCAAAATCGCCAATCAAGAAGATAGAACACTTTGAAATAATAAAAAACGACAAAACCATCCTCATCAAAGTCAAGGCAAATGCATTCCTTCACCATATGGTAAGAAACATAGTAGGGACCCTGCTTAAGATTGGCAGGGGTGAAAGAGAAGTGAGCTGGATATCAACGGTGCTAGAAAGTAAGGATCGTCGAAAGGCTGGCGCAACTGCTGAACCCCAAGGTTTGTACTTTACAAAAGCTTTTTATCACAACCTATAGAAGACCAACTATAAAGTCTCAGGCGAAGTCTCAACCTCTTCACCTTCCCCTTCCCCTTCAATTTCTTGCCATGCAAATCTTAACGCTTCAGCTCTCCGATTAAAGAATCGACCCTCGCCGAATTTTCTTTTAAAGCCCGAACGTCTCAATACAGCTTCAATTCCCTCGGCCCTTGCAAAAAGTATTTCAATCCCAGAAATTGAGCACAACTCAACCAAACTACTCAGAACCTCTTCCCCGCTAGCATCTATCTGATTGATTCCTGTAACATCAACAATAATGTATTTTAGTTGTTCTCTATTTTTGGCGATCAGTTCAAGTATTTTATTCTCAAAATAAGCCGCATTAGCGAAATACAGTGATCCACTAAACTTGACTATCTTGACGGCATTAATACTCTCATCTTTGCTTTCATCTTCGTCATTATCAGTAACGCTGATAAAGAACTTTGAGCCATCGCGGGCCGAAAACTCACTAAACCTTGGTTGCATTGTTCGATAGAGAAATAGTCCCAGCGACATGATAACCCCGAAAGCAATGCCATTTTCTAGGTGTGGGGCAAATATTAGGGTTAGTACAAAAGTAAGCGCTCCAACAATCCCGTCGTGCTTTTCTACTTTCCAGGCATGCTTGATTGGCGCGAAATTAATCAAATGAAGGACAGCCATCACAATTACCGCAGCCAAGGTTGCCTGAGGCAAGTGATAAAGCAGCGGCGTTAACCAGAGCAAAGTTAGCCCAACAATTGCCGCCGTAACTACAGATGAAAATCCGGTTACCGCACCAGCGGAACTGTTAACAGCAGAGCGTGAAAAAGAGCCTGAAACTGCATAACCCTGAAAAAAGCTAGAAACGACATTCGACAAACCTTGTCCAATCAACTCCTGATTAACGTCTAGCCGCTGTTTTGTTTTAGTAGCCATCGACTTAGCGACAGATATTGCCTCCATAAAGCCAATTAAAGAAATTGTTATTGCATAAACAAACAAAGTACCCATGACTTTGAAATCGAAACTCGGAATTTGAAAACTAAACACACCACTAACCTCAATAGAAGAGACAATTGCCCCGCCCATACCTTCGTAGCCAATCAAGAATGAAACCGCAGTTGAAATCACAACCACCGTCAAGATAGAGGGCGCTCTTGGAAAGAAGCGCTTTAAGACAACCATCACAATTATTGACATAACTGCCATTGCCACAGTCGGTAGATGTGCGTAGTATATTGCCGCTTCAAATAGACGCCAAATAGTTTCATAGTTCTGATCAGCATTACAGATAGTATGAAGGCCCCTTCCCCCGGCTGACTCTAGCCTCTCTATCAAAGAGAGTGGCTGACAAGCAGACACCCAATCTGTATCCGAACTATTAATTATCCTTATACCCAAGACTTTTGATAGCTGAGATGCTCCGATAATAATTGCTGCAGCGTTCGTAAAGCCACTGATAACTGGGTGCGATAAAAAGTTGGTGATAAAACCCATCCTTAATACACCCAAAGTAAACTGAAAAAGGCCCACAATTAGAGCCAATAAAGAGGCATAAACTACGTAGCTAGAGGTATCGGTAACGATCTCACCCAAAGCTGCCGCTGTAAGCAATGAAACTACCGCGACCGGCCCTGTCGAGAGCTGCCTTGAAGATCCCATCAGTGCGGCAATCATGACCGGTAAGAATGAAGCGTAAAGGCCGTACTGAGGGCCAAGTCCTGCTAACTGCGCATACGCCATAGATTGAGGCACTATAACCATAGCGACAGTGACCCCGGCTACGGTATCAGCTTTCAATACCCTAGGATTTTTTAACTCTTTAATCCAATATAAAAAAGGAAATAATTTTAGCGCCCAATTCATGAGTTATTTGTATTAGAAATACTATCTACTATGTATTATCACTACAGTGATAGCAATAGATTCTATTACAATACGCGCTAAATATGTGACTTTATGAACTATAGATTCGAATAATAGTGTCGTGATTAGAACTGATGGGACCTATTGTAAATCTAATTTTAAGTAATGTAAATGCTAGAAATTTTCATCCCAATCGACAACGATTTTTTTATTATCTTTTTCTATCGATACTAAGAATGGCTCAATATAAGGTATCCAGTGCTCTTTGTCGCCTTTAACAACCAATACATGGTTTGCGCCAGTATCTACAAGGTAATCAACCTTGCCTAATTCAACTTTTTCTAGATTTATAACACGAAAACCAGTCAACTCATGCCAATAAAATTGCCCATCGCCAAGCTCTGGTAATCGACTTTTGTCTATATAGATATCCTTCCCGATAAATCTTTGAGATTGACTGCGATCCTTTATGTCTTCAAGTTGGGCGACTATGGTTTTTGATTGTTCGCGACCATCAATTATTTTGTATGACTTCCAAGCACTGTCTTCAAAAAGCCACCAAGGTTGATATGTGAGGATATTGGCTTTGGGTTCTGTATAAGAAAATATTTTTACCCAGCCCTGAATACCAAAAAAGCCATTGATCTTGCCGACCAATAGCTTTTTATTGTCTTGCTGTGGTGCTTCAGACACCAAATTACTTAGAGTCTTTTTCTTCCGCTTCTGGTTCTTCTGCGGGAGCCTCTTCAGCTGCTGCTTCTACAGGGGCTTCTTCGGCTGG